>DASSXK010000648.1:0-3451 GCA_035703945.1 Ktedonobacteraceae bacterium
ATCTACATTACCACAATCGGATTAAAAAGAGGTTATTTGCTATTTTCGCCTGTAGCTATTTTTCTCCTCTGGTAAAGCGCGGTTATTCCAGTTGGCTGGCGGACTCTCTTGCCACCTCCAAGAAGTTTTCCACAAGGGTTGAATGGCGATCTCGACGCCAGGCCACAGCCAGGCTGGCCTGAGCAGTCGTTCCCTCCAGTTCACGGTAGACGACACCCTCGCTGCGTATATTCCTGGTGGAGAGCGGTACCAGGGAGACACCGATTCCGGCGGCAACCAGGCTAACAATTGTATGCATTTCGGTCACTTCCTGAACAACATTTGGGGTAAAGCCAGCCGAGAGCCAGAGCTTCATCAAACCAATATAGTAGCCACCGCCACGCTGAGGCGGCTGCAACACAAACGGCTCATGCGCCAGCGAGGAAACGGGAACCTTCTCGCAGGAAGCAAGCGGATGATTCTCTGGAAGTACACAGACAAATGGTTCCAGGCGCACAACCTCGGTACTCACCAGGGGCGTATAGATCGGCAGGCGCAGCAGCCCGATATGAATGCGATCCTCCTCCAACGCACGTACCTGATCCAGAGAGGTGAGTTCGCGCAAGGCAACCTCTACGTGGGGGAAACGCTCGCGATGAAGACTCAACATGGTTGGGAGCACATCATAGGTGCTTGAGCTGATATAGCCAATCACCAGTCTTCCCACCTCGCCACGATAGGCTCGTTGCGCGGCTCGCTGCGCTTCCTGCACATGAGCAAGAATCGCACGCGCCTCAACAAGCAAAACGCCCCCGGCATCCGTCAGTTCGACTGTCCGTTTGGTTCGAAGCAGCAGCGGAAAACCAAGTTCGTCCTCAAGTTGGCGAATTTGTTGGCTCAACGAAGGCTGTTCAATCGACAAGCGTTTCGCGGCCCGCCCAAAGTGAAGCTCTTCCGCCACAGCAATAAAATAGCGCAGGTGCCGCAATTCCATCGACTCGTGATCCTCTCATAGGCTGTACCTATTAATCAGCCTGTATTTATGTATTGGACATATACCTGACAGTAATTCTATACTTCAGTATAGTAAAAAACAAGGAGACGCCACTCCCCCCGAATTATTTAGGTAACGCGTGAGGAATTTGATGGTGCTAGCAACAAAGGAGCAGAAGATTGCAGAATACCGAGGCGAGTAAACCCCAGGCAGATATACCTCCCGCTGAGAGAGTCCCTGTAGAGAAAGCCAGCCGCACCACAGACCACCTCACGCAAAATGTTACTTCCATCCAGAATCGTAAAGACAAACAGCAAAATCAAAGCAATATGTGGATCGTGTGGGCTCTAGCGGCTTCATCCAGCTTTATGACGACCCTGGACTCATCAATTGTCAATATCGGCCTGCCAAGCATCGCCAATACGTTTCATACAGGGCTAAACGGGGCAACCGAATGGATCATCATCGGCTATCTCGTGATTATCGCGGCAGCCCTGTTAACGTTTGGACGACTGGCTGATATGTTCGGACGAAAACCGATTTTCCTGGCCGGGCTGGTTGTTTTTGTCATTGGCTCGATGCTCTGCGGACTTGCTCCATCGCTGTGGTTCTTGATCCTGGCCCGTCTTTTCCAGGGGCTTGGGGGCGCACTAATTTTTGCTGTGAACGTTGCGATGATCACGACTACCTTCCCAAATAGCAAGCGTGGATTGGCATTAGGGCTAAATGCAGTCGTCGTCTCGCTGGGCGTAGCGGTCGGACCAACAATTGGCGGCATCATCACCCAATACCTGAGCTGGCGCTGGATCTTTTATGTCAATGTGCCTATCAGTATCGTAGTGTTGCTGGCTGCGATCTACTTTTATAGAGACCCACGCGGACAGCGAGAATCACAGGGGCACTTTGATCCACTGGGAGCATTTATTCTGGCGGTCGGATTTGCCTCACTGACGCTGGGTCTGTCCTTTGGCGAGGAGTGGGGCTGGTCATCCATCGGCACACTTGCCGCGATTGGAATCGGCATCGTCACATTAGCGATCGCCATCTATATCGAGTCGCATATCCAGCACCCGATCCTAAATCTCTCATTGGTGAGGAATCGTGTATTCGCGTTTGCCAATATAAGCTTTATGCTTTGTATGATGGCGCTGTTTGCTCCCGGTTTTCTGCTACCCTTCTACTTTGAGCAGTTGCGCGGGTTCTCAATTGTCGAGACGGGTCTGTTGATGACGCCGCTGCCCCTGGCCCTGGCAATCACCGCCCCCCTGAGTGGCACGATCGCGGATCGCTTTGGCTCGCGCTGGCTCTCGCCGGTCGGGCTGGCAATCGCCTGTTTAGGGCTCTTCTTGATTAGCCAGCTCAACGCCCAGAGTACGGCCCTGGATATTATCTGGCGGCTCGCGATTGCGGGTCTGGGCCAGGGAATATTCATGTCCCCCAACACACGCACGATGATGGGAGCCGCGCCACGCAACGCCCAGGGAGAAGCCTCGGGTTTGCTGGCAACGGGACGCGTGATCGGTCAGAGCATGAGCGTAGCGCTGGGCGGAACAATCTTCGCGGCCCTGGGCGGAGCAGCGGCCGGAAGCATCCTGGTCTCGGCCCGAACCCAGCATCTTTCCACAACAAGGATCGCTGGTCTGCAAACATCGTTTGAGGCCAGCTTCCATGCCGCGCTCCTGGCCTGTGCCCTGTTCGCGGCACTCGGCATTTTCACGGCGATGGCACGAGGCGATGGGGCCACGGTCAGACGAGCGAAATAACTTCTTTTAAAGCATACGATACCTGCTGCCCCGGCCTCACTTAGATGGCCGGGGCAGCAATTTTTAATCCAATGTACGATGATTTTGTTGAATCATAGCTTTCACTGCGATTGGCAGATTTTAGCCCTTATATACCTTGATACGTATATACCTCCTATGGGGTATATTAAGGGGGTGCAATGGAACTTCACTTTGAAGTCATAAAGGAGAAACAAAATGAAAATTAAATTGACCAGTGTATACGTTGACGACCAGGACAAGGCTCTGCGCTTCTATACGGAGGTACTGGGCTTTGCCAAGAAGGCCGATTTCAGTAATGGTCCATTTCGCTGGCTGACCGTGGCCTCGCCCGAAGAACTGGACGGCACCGAACTGCAATTGGCGCTGAACGACACCCCCACAGCCAAAGCGTATCAACAGGCGATCTTTCAGCAGATGCAGCCCGCTGCCATGTTCTACACCGACGACCTCAAGAGCGACTACGAGCGGATCAAGGCCAACGGTGCCGAGTTCACGATGCCGCCCACCGACGTGACCTACGCGACCATTGCGATGCTGAACGACACCTGCGGCAACCTCATTCAGCTCACCCAGTTAGCACGCTATTAAGGGTGGAGTATACCAGGAGAAACGAACAAGTGAAGGAAGATGCGGAACACCCCTGAGGCTGCCTGTCAATTGCGATTGTATAACGAAAAGCCAGAAAGAAGCTGGA
>DASSXK010000669.1:0-7100 GCA_035703945.1 Ktedonobacteraceae bacterium
TCCTACAGGCATAGGAGTCTCTGACGAGCGAGTGCCTGGAAGCGCGAAAAATTTGCGGCGATAGGTGGCATGGAGCGTGAAGCCAAGCAGCCAACCGATAACCAGGAACATAATCAAGATATCGGTGCTATACAGTGTCAAAGAGCTAACGCTAAAGCTATCGCCAGAGCCCCAGGGAACGGCGATCGGCAAAAGGTACAGGACAATCCGAGGGTTGAGAATTGTCCAGACCAGTATAACAAGATAGAGAGGCAGACGGATATTTAAAGAATCATTCCAGACGTCGGAGGATGGCAAGCCTAAAAGGAGTGCCAGAGCAATGATGCCTCCGATGATACCCGTCAGGTTTGCGGTAAAGCGCCTGTTATGAAAGGCGGCACCGAGATTTTGGCGCCATGTTGCATTGCGGACTGTCTCTAATCCGCTCATACCGGGAGTATTCATCTATAAAAAGATCCTATCATCTTGATTCAAATCGCTCAAGAAATGGCTGCGACGCTCAAGTGTTGGCTGAACCATGCAATGGTGCGTGCCAGCCCTTCTTCCATCGATACGGTTGGTTCCCAGCCCAGTACATGTTTGGCTTTGCTGATGTCGGGGCGGCGACGTTCTGGATCATCGATACGATTGGGCTCAAAAATAATCTCAGAGGAAGCATTACATAAACGAATGATCGTTTGTGCAAATTCTAACACAGTATGTTCCTCTGTGTTACCCAGATTAAAGACCTCGCCAGCGGTTTGAGGTTGGAACATCGCAGCTATCAGACCCTCAACCATATCGCTTACAAAACAAATGCTGCGGGTGATCTTACCATCGCCAAAGATTGTCAAAGGCTGGTTGCGGAGTGACTGCGTGACGAAGTTTGGGATCATTCGTCCATCATTAATCTGGCTATTTGGACCATACGTATTAAAGATACGCACGATGCGGGCATTTAAATTATACTGGCGGCGAAATTCCATTGTCAGGGTTTCGCCAAGGCGTTTGCTTTCGTCATAGCAGGCACGCGGGCCAATCGGGTTGACGTTTCCCCAGTACTCTTCGCGTTGGGGGTGCATCAGGGGATCGCCATAGATCTCAGATGTGGACGTGATCAGGAACATCGCATTCTGCTTTTTGGCCTGTTCCAGCATCTGGTATGTGCCCTGGCTGTTGGCCAGGATGGTTTCAATCGGGTGCTCAAGATATCCAACTGGGCTGGCCGGACTGGCGAGGTGGAAGATTGCGTCTGCCTCGAAGTCAAATGGCTGTGTAATATCATGCTGCAAAAATGTAAAGGCTGTTTGATTACGCAGGGGGGCAATATTTTCAACTGAGCCCGTGAGCAGGTTATCTACACAAAGGACTGTATGTCCATCAGCAAGTAAGCGTGTACATAAATTGGAGCCAATAAATCCTGCTCCACCGGTAACAACGATTTTCAACGAATCAACCCTCCCGAGAGTGAAAAGCGCAATTTTCAGCCAGGGATATATGCATTTTTCACGCACCGAGTGTTGTCTTTGTTTGAAGGCGCTTTACAAGTGTTCGCACTGGCTGAATATATATTTTTATTAAAATTGTCAGCAATATTGCTTGATGAGTTGTGAGTGGTTCTGGCGGTATAAGCCTGGATTGCTAGCGTGATTGATTCTATAAACCGGCTCACTTTGCTGACTCATTAGTATCTCTTTGTCTTGCAGAATACCATACTTACCTGTGTAAGGGAAGAAAGCTTTGCTAAAGGGGCCAGATCGGGTGACTTTTTCCCAGCGATTCGGGGAAGGCCAGATCGGTGATGCCCGGCCCATTTAAAAGCCTGGCTCAACTGTAAATTGCCCTGGAACGTTGTTTGTTGAGGTCAGGTGGAGGCACGATGGAGCCTGTTTTAGCTTGTTGACGGAAGTGGGGCTGGTAGTGTTATGTATAACTGCCAGCCTCTGTAAATGAGCTGTTTTTATTTACTTGAAAGTTCTAGCCAATCTGGCGTGTTGCGCCTGCCAGTTTGCGACGGCTATAGCGATACATCGCCTCGTCGCCCCAATTCAGGAAGCCGCTGGTCGTGAACCCATGGATGATTACCACGGCAATGAGCGAGCGGGGTCCAGGCAAGAACAGGTAGACGATGCTGAAGACCAGGCCCGCCAGACCAACCCCGGCAACACTGCGCCAACTCCATTTTCCCAGGCGATGGTAGAGGGTGTAGAGGATTGTACTGACCAGCCAACCCCAGAATAGATTGCCCGTCCACTGTCCGACCGCTGCCAGCAAAAAGCCCCGGAAAAAGAGTTCTTCGACCGGTCCATTGATGAAGAGGTAATAAAAGGTCTGAAGCAAGTGATCATATTTTGTCGGCCAGCGAAACCAGGGACCTACAACCGTCATTCGATACACCGTTGCGAAGGTTGCCATACCGACGCCAATGAATAATCCAGCAACGATCTGAAGCGGCCAATTGCCGGGGACCAGGCCCAGAAATGACAGGGGCAGGTGCAGAACGAAGATATAGAGAAAAGGCACAAGCATCATCGGCACAATACGCATCAGCACGTCAGGCCATAGCCATTTCCAGGTATTAGCAACTGTTGAACGTACGATTTTTTGAGATTGGGCTGAGGACACTGCTGAACCTCTTCTAGGCAAGAATATAGATTGTGAATCTGAATGGATTGCTGACACTCTTGATTATACTCACTTCCCAGGCAATATATTAAGGATTGTTAATTGCATGTTAAGCAAGCGTAATCACTTTTAGGTTGCTTGTCCAGTGTGCTCGATGGATAGGTACAGGGCCTGGGTTGGCTTTATTCCTCGATGTCAGTCTGCGGTTGGGTGGATTGTGATGGTAGCGTAAGAAAACGTTGTAGCCTGTTCGTCGTTGTAGCCGGTAGTTCAAATTCTGCCAGTTTTGTATTCAGATCCTCGATAGGATGCTGTAAATCGGTGATGACATTGAGTTGAGAATTTTGCTCAAATTCCGCAACCGCCAGGTAGAGATTGAGGGCTTTGAGGTTGCGATAATAGCTTTCGGTGGAATTTCCCAACTCTTGATAGATATCGCCCTCGGTGCTTAAAATTCTGGCAATCATCAGCGTTTTATCTACGTCCAGGGTATGGGCTGACGTGAGCATGTTCAGCAGCATTTCGTCCGAAATAGAATTAACGAAGCCAGAGCCTGCTCCCAGGATCTCATGATAGAGTTGATCAGAAAATTCCAGGGCCAAGGCATAATCTTTCTGATCCTTTAAGAAAATCAACCTGCTGATTGCTCGCGCCATCTGCCCAAACATCCGGAGCAGATAATCTTTTTCCATCATTGGTAGGATGCTCCTATTTTTTGAAGGGTCGTTCTCTATAAGAATAGTCTCAAGTGGGGTGCAGCATCGTGGAGGAGGGTGAGGCTATCACCTTCCTCCACAAAAAAGCTTTTGATAGGGGATATACGTTTATTGGGCGCTGAAGTTGTGCCTGAAATCAGGAAAGACGAGCAATGGCCTTATCAATGCGCTCAAGCGTTTTTTCGCGCCCGAGCACTTCCATCGTTTCAAAGAGTGGTGGGGCCGCTGTACGTCCGCTGATCGCAACGCGCTGAGGACCGAAGAATGGACCCGGCTTAAAGCCACGCTCTTGAGCAAGCTGGCGCATCGCTCCCTCCATAACTTCGTGCTCCCAGGTCAGAGTCGCGAGTAGATCACGGGCCTGTTGCAGGGCCTCTCTAGTTGCTGCCGCATCCATTTTTTTTGGAATCAACATCTCCGTCTCATACGTCAGCTCATCGACATAGAAGAAAGAGATCACTTCGGCTGCCTCTCCCAGCGTCTTCAGGCGCTCGTGCTCAAGCTGCAAGACGCGTGCGGTGTAGGCTCGGTCGAGCGGTCGGGAAACGCTATCGGGGAGTCCTCCCTGGATCTCGGGCCTTTCCATATAAGGTAGTGTGCGCTCGACCAGCTTATCAAGCGAAAGCTGACGAATATAGACGCCATTCATCCAGATCAGCTTCTCGGGATCATAGATGCCGCCTGAGATTCCGATGCGGTCCAATGTAAAGGCCTTAATCAACTCCTCCTGGGTCAAAATCTCAGTCTTATCATCATAAGACCAGCCCAGCAGGGCCAGGAAGTTGAAGACGGCCTCAGGGAGATAACCCTGTTCCTCCAGCGCCTTCCAGGAGGGGGCGTTATGACGCTTGCTTAGTTTCTTTTTATCTTTACCAAGGACGCTTGGAAGATGATACATCAAAGGTATTTCCCAGCCGAGAGCCTTGTAGATTTGTACATGACGGGGCGCGCTGGAGATCCATTCCTCGCCGCGTAATGTATGGGTGATACCCATGAGGTGATCATCGACGATATGGGCGAGGTGGTATGTCGGCAAGCCATCCGATTTAAGGATCACCGTATCATCCAAATCAGTATTATTGAATGTGATGTCGCCGCGCAGTTCGTCGTGTACCAGTGTCTCGCCTTCAATCGGCATCGCCGAGCGAACGACCCACTTGAGGCCAGCGGCATCGTTGGCGGCTCGCTCCTCTGGTGTAAGGTAGCGACAGCGACGATCATAGCGTGGGGGAAGCTTTTTCGCTTCCTGCTCGGCACGCATCTCGGCGAGGCGCTCAGGCGTGCAATAGCAGCGATAGGCATGACCGGATTCGATGAGTTGATTTGTGTATTGTTGATAGAGAGCCTTACGTTGCGTCTGATAATAAGGACCGTAAGGACCACCAACGAGGGGACCCTCATCGTAGTCCATCAGCAACCATTTCATACCATCGATCAAGTAATCGACCGCACCTTCGACCGTACGCGCTACATCGGTATCTTCAATGCGAATAATAAACTGACCACCGGTATGGCGTGCAAAAAGCCAGCTAAACAGCGCGGTACGATAACCACCGATGTGCTGAAAGCCGGTCGGGCTTGGAGCGAAACGCAGTCGTGGAACCTTCTGGCTCGCTCTATCTTCTGCCTCGTGTGGAAGGTGATTAATTTGTGTCATAATCCTGGGGCTTCTCCTCTTCAACCAACATAAGTTCCTTCATTGTAACATACTCCGCCAGCCAGCAGAACGGGCAATTGCAGGGATTCTTGAATTTTATACGGTGCAGGAGTGCTCCCACTTAACTCTCCCTTCCTGTTACTCGCCGAAGGCGAACAAGAGAATCATAGAAACAACTTGAAACAAGATAGAAGTACCAGGGTAATATTTCACAAATTACCCCGATTCTTCTAAAGAACTACCCCTTTTTGCAGAGACATGTTATGCTGATAATGAAATAATATCAACAGTTTTAGCGTGCAGAAGGGACAGACAGATCATAACTATCTATTTCTGTCATACGTACTATACACAGAGGCTCGATCGCGGGAGCACCCTACTGGTGAATGAAAAAGCTATTTGAGGAAAGCGCCAGAATTGCGTCATATATTAAAGTAGAGAGCGATATAGCCTGGAAGGTAAAAAATGATGGGAAAGAATCAGTCACAGAATCAAAAGTTTGAGGGAATAGACGAGCACGATCTGCCAACAGAGCCGGGTCGGCCTATCATGCCTCCAGAATATGATGCGACAATGCCAGCGAGTCCTTACTCACCACAGCCCTCCGTTGGCTATCCTGATTCCTATCAAGAAGAGCAGCCAGCCCAAAAAATCCACCTGCCGGCCTATCCCGATGCTCAGCCAGCGCCCTATGCCCCATATCCTGTTCCACAAACGCCCTATCCAGGGGGACAATATCCTCAGCAGCAAGCACAGTATCCTGTGCAACCCTATCCTGTGCAACCTTATCAGGGGCAGCAACAATATCAATATCCTTACCCGGCGAATCATCCTCAATCTCCCGCGAAGGGACGAGGCGGAAAGCCCGCTGAATATCCAATTTTGCCACCCTCACGGGATCGAGGGTTTGGAAGACGCCACAAAGGGGAAGATAGCGATGCCGAGCAGGATGCCGTTCCACAACGTTCTCCACGCGCCCGTTCAGGACGCAAAGCGGGCTTTCGTACGAGCTCCATTCCAGGGCTGGTGAAGTTTTTCCTGGGGCTGGTTCAGATAGTGCTGATAGTGCGGCTTATCACGAAGCTGCTTGGGATTCCCGCCAGCGCCTATGGTTGGGTTGGTCCCGTTTACGCGATTAGTGATGTCTTCATCCAGCCAATTCACCAGTTTTTGCTGCATGTCAACCTGCCATTTCAAATGCCGCTGGAAGTCTATACCTTTGCCGCAATAATCTTTTACTGGTTGGTTTCCCGGCTGCTTGTCGCGCTACTCAAGGCGCTTTTCTAGATACTCAAGCGGGCGGAGAAGATTGGTAGCTCTCAACGCCACTTGCGGAGAAAGTCTACCTCTCAGCCCGCTGAGGCCAGATAGAAATGGACTGAAAGCCCTGAATCATTCATCATCCTGATAGGTGAAGAGATCGTGGAAATTCCCATCGAAATTTTGAAGGAAACGCTGAATCTCCTGAACATCGCTACTTGTCACAGGTTGTCCGGGACGTGGCGTTTCAGGGATGTCGAGTGGGGACAGCGCGGAGGGCATGGGAGTTTCAGGTACCTCCGAAAATCCGGGGGTAGCAGCATAGGTACCCAGACGATAGCCTGTAACTCGGTTAGGGCGGCGGAGGTCGCCAGACATATAGGTGAAATGTAGGATATAGGTGTCGCTTTGTTGACAGACCAGACAAGGAACAATTGCGACACAAACGTCGCTGCGCCGCTCTAATAATAGTAAAGTTTCAGGTTGATAACGATGTCCACAGCGATGACAAACTTGTTCGCGGAACATTGCTCGTAGTGCTACTTCCTGCCCATCCATCCCTGACCTCACTCTACTCACTACTTTTGAAAAAATGCAGTTAGCATCACCACTAACAGGTGGCTTGTGTGCTAAATGCAACGCTTGAGCATCTGCCATAGAAAAAATGGCTCTGTAAGCTTGCTCACATAGCTGACTGAATAACTATTCTTAATCTTTTCCGAACTCGTCCAGGGCATCCAGACTATTGATAAAATCGCGATAGGCGTCCAGGTTGTCCTGTTCGCTTTCTTTTGTACGTTTATCGCTCATAACAGCCTGATCGTCATTGGTTTCCAGCACCACGCCTGCTCGCTCAAGCACGC
>DASSXK010000188.1:0-2524 GCA_035703945.1 Ktedonobacteraceae bacterium
ACCAGATTGTTATTGTGGAAGGCTACGTTGATGCCATCATCGCTCATCAGTATGGAACCAAACAGACAGTTGCCTGTATCGGGAGTTCTATCACAGAGAAGCATATCCAGCAGATTAAGAAGCTTACGAAACAGGTAACTCTGGCGCTGGACCCCGACGCCGCCGGTATAGCTGCAACCGAGCATGGAATCGCAGAGGCTCTCAAAGGTTTCGATCATACTTATGTGCCGGTTCCCCTGGCTAACGGGCAGCAGGGACAGCAAAAAGATCGAGGTAATGGCAAATACAAGCGGAATGAAGCACGCGGCATGATTCGTCTGGAAGAGCAGGTGGACGCAACGATCAACGTCTTGCAACTGCCAGCCGGTGAAGATCCCGACGAAGTTATTCAACGAGACTACGCAGCCTGGTTCTATGCCGTCAGTCATCCTTTGCCACTTGTGGACTACTACTTCAATGCGAAAACCTTTGACCTGGATCTTAAACAGCCAAACGATCAAGCAGAAGCCGCCAAACGGCTGCTACCTGTCCTGGGCATGATCTCCGATCGTGTCAAGCGCGATGCCTACATTCGGAAACTCGCGAGCATGGTCAATGTAGAGGAGCGTAGCCTGCATGAGGAGCTTCAGCATGTACTGCGTGCTCAGAACCAGAGGGCACATAACGTAACCGCCAGATTTTCAGATGGGCAAGGGGCACGCGGATTCCAAAAGAAAGCGCCGCAGGGAGGAAGCTCTCCTCTCGTCGCGTTTAACGGAGAAATTGTTAGTCGTGAACAAGCTGAGAAGGAAAAACAAGCAATATCCACAGAACGGACAGAAAAGGGATATTTGCTTGACAGTGTGAAGAGAGATAGGTTACAATGGGAGGACTACCTAATTGGGCTACTCTTGCTAAATCCTGGGTTAAGTCCACATGTTTGTGGTATAATAGACAGTAGTGACTTTGCTGGGACAGACACGCGAGAGTTGTACCACATACTCAACTCTGACTATCAACGTGGCTCTTCCTCCTCACAAAAATCCTTTGAACAGCTTGTACCTTCTGCGTTGCTGACTAGTGTAGAACGAGCGCGGAAGTCCATAGAGTCAAAGTCTCCACAAGATGGAGCTGGCCTGATCAAAGCTGCTGTCCAATGTGCGATCAGGCTTAAGCGAACACGACTGATGCAACGAAACACTGAGCTGAAATATTTACTGAGTGAAGCAGAAAAAAGCGGCGATAGTGCTTCAGTGCGTCAATTTCTGCAACAAATGATGTTGATTCATCAGCAGTTGCGTACAATAGATTCGGCGACCCATTTACAAGGTTAAAACTAAATACATCTTGAGCGGGGATTCGTCGCGGTGGAAGCTATCATTTCAATTTTATCAAATTAGGACTTAGGAGCAGGGAGCAGGACCTTTCTTTTTTATTATTAATGCCTGTTTTCTGAAGGGGGGATGCCAGAATGGTGAATCGGGAACAAGAAGTACTTGAGCGAGTGCATAAAGATCGCGCGGCCACCTTGCCAGCAAGGCAGGTAGTCGCTTTAGAAACTCTAGAAGAACCTATATTAAGTGATTTTGAACCGGAACATGTCATTGAAAATATGGGTCATCATTCCCATGCGACTCCGAGTGGGAGCCTGGTGGCCCCTATCGACGAACATGTCTCTTATGACCTGTTTTCTAAATTGCAGGACGAAGCACCTATGGACGCTCTAGATCCGACGAAAGAGCCACCTGCGGATTGGGAGCCAGGACCAGATGATGACATTGAGGCCATGGCGAACACAAAGTGGGATGATTTGAATGAAGGTTTGGGTATCGTTGTTGCGGATTTAGAGAGTAGCCTGGACGATCCTGTGCGTATGTACTTACGCGAAATCGGGCGCGTCCCCCTGCTCTCTGCGGAAGAGGAAGTGCGTCTGGCCCAAAGGATGGAGCGTGGCAAAGCTGAGCGTCTCAAAGCAATTCCAAGCCGTCGTTTTATCGAAGATGGCGAAGAAGCCCAGCGACGTTTGACCGAGGCAAACTTACGCTTGGTGGTCAGTGTTGCAAAGAAATATATCGGTCGAGGCATGAGCCTGCTGGATCTGATCCAGGAAGGCAACATTGGCCTGATCCGCGCCGTTGAAAAGTTCGATTATACCAAGGGCTATAAGTTCAGCACCTACGCGACTTGGTGGATTCGTCAGGCAATTACGCGTGCGATCGCTGACCAGGCCCGGACAATTCGTATTCCGGTGCATATGGTTGAAACCATCAATCGCTTGATCCGCATCAGCCGCCGCCTGCTTCAGGATCTTGGTCGCGAACCAACTTCTGAAGAGATTGCCGAGCAGATGGAGATCAGCGCTGAGAAGGTACGTGAGATCATCAAGGTCAGCCAGGAGCCCGTTAGCCTTGAAACACCAATTGGTGAAGAGGATGACAGCCACCTGGGAGACTTCATTGAAGATCAGAGCGCTCTGGCACCAGCCGATGCCGCCAGCCATCAGTTGCTCAAGGAGCAGGTTGAGGATGTTCTGGATAGCCTGACC
>DASSXK010000208.1:0-6858 GCA_035703945.1 Ktedonobacteraceae bacterium
GTTCCTGAAGAGCATGCCCAATACTATAACCAGGAACTTGAGTCTGGAAAAATACTCGTCACCGTCCATCCCAATGCCGCCAACGCGCAGGAAGCGCTTGATATTGTGCGCCGCAACGGTGCCTATGACGCCATCAATCGCACGCCTGCGGACGAGACCTACGCCACAGAAGAAGCCGCCCTTCCCGGCGAAGGTGCCAACCGAGCCGCCTACGATCCAAGCCTTGGCTCACCTACCTCATATGACACCGATCCAAACCTTCAGACGCGCCCGTCTCAATTGGATGAGGGTACCGGCCGCTATGGGACTCCTGACCCCAACCAGGGTCAATATGGAAACCAGGGGATTCGCCCTGACTCCACCGTTATGCCAAACGAGCGTGATCTAAGCGCAACGAATGCTGAAATTGCTCGCGACCGCAATCCAAATACAGGCGAGAAATACTAACGACGGTAAGTAATTCACTCAATTCCAATCAGCCTGTACGAAAGGTCAATACCTCTCTTGTTTTCCAGGTGATACAATGCTGATATACAGATAGACTTGATCAATGGTCAGGTATACCTTGTATCAACAGTTTGGAAACTTTCCTGACGCAGAAGAGGTAAAAGCCTCCGTATTTGTAAAAAGGAGATTTTAACATGGCATTTGAAGTACCAGCACTGCCTTACGCGTATAACGCTTTGGAGCCCTATATTGATGAGCAGACGATGACGCTTCATCATGACAAGCACCATGCTACGTATGTAACCAACTTGAACAACGCAGTCAAGGATCAGGCCAATCTGGCATCTTCCAGCGTTGAGGCTCTGATCACACACCTCAACGATCTTCCAGAAGGTATCCGAACTGCAGTTCGCAACAATGGTGGTGGTCATCTGAATCACACCATGTTCTGGGAAATCATGAAGCCCAACGGTGGCGGCCAGCCCACAGGCGAGCTTGCAAGCGCGATTGACCAGGCTTTTGGCTCGTTTGACGCCTTCAAAACCCAGTTCAACGATGCCGGTGTCAAGCGCTTCGGTTCCGGCTGGGCCTGGCTGGTTCTCGACAAGAGCGGCAAGCTTCAGGTAACTTCAACCCCCAACCAGGACAGCCCTCTGATCGACGGCCTGTATCCTGTCCTTGGTAACGACGTCTGGGAACATGCTTATTACCTCAAGTACCAGAACCGCCGCCCTGAGTATCTCAGCGCCTGGTGGAACGTCGTCAACTGGGAAAAAATTGCGGAGCGCTTCGCCCTGGGTCGTGGCGGCCGCTAAGCTTCCTTAAAAATCTTCACAAAAAAGAGAGGGCCGGGCACAAATGTCCGGTCCTCTCTTTGTCTATCCGATAATCAAGCGATGAGAGCGTAGAACGAGTAAGAATTGCGAAGGAACCAACAAGCCAATTACGCTGGCTCAATTTCGATAAACGTTCGTTGAACTTTCCGAAGTCTTCCCAGGAAGGTAAATAAACCATGCATAAGGCCATATTTCTGCTTTAATAGATGCCGCGCCCGCGAAAATGATTCGGCAGGAAGTTCACGTGCCCGAGCCTCAATTGAGGGTCCAAGCACTTTTCCAATCTGTCCACATGGTGCCAACGTCACGTGCGCCTGATTTCGGATGCGTTTAACCTTGCCAGCATTTCCAATCGTCATTACATATAATTTACCATGCTCAGGAGCAAACCAGACCGGCGTTGGCACGGCCTCTCCGTTTTTGCGGTAGGTTGTTAGCAGCATATATTTATGGGAGTAGAGAGGAGCAAAGGCATCAGCTTGCTCCTTGAACTCTTTGACATTCTCAATAGACATTGATTCTCTCTCCTTCAACCTGAGCATAAATTTCAGGCAGTAACATCAGATATACTCGTTTGGTAGTAGTGTACATTTACTGATTATAACGATTGTTCACCATCATCGAGACGTTCAAAGTCTCAGAGCAGGGTAAGAATTTTTAGCGAAGGAGTGCCTTTGCTAACGCTTGCACCGCTTCCTCAAAACATTCCATTGGAGGATGAACAACCCCTGCTCCGACCTGCCCAATCCCCGGTTGACGATGTGCAATCCCCGTATTTATGACAGGTGGCATCTGTAATCGACAGACCTTCCGAATATCAATTCCAAACGGAGTGCCACGAAAATTAAGCGCTGGCAGACTGAAACGTGAATTCTGCCCGACGGTGATCTCGTACATTTCGCTCGTATAACGCAAGGCATCGGCAGGTGTTCCTCCGATAAACTGGACGATCGCTGGCGCGCCCGCCATCGCGAACGCTCCAAGCCCGCAGGTTTCTGTGATGGCACTATCTCCGATATCGGGATTTGCATCAGCTTCGCTATACCCGGCAAAATAAAGCCCCTTGATCATCTGAGCGGGACCCGTAAACCACTGCTCACCCAACCCGCTGACCCGAATACCAAAATCAACACCGTTGCGAGCCATTGTCACGACCAAGCTACTGAAAGGCACATTCGAACCTGCCAGGCTGATCGCTTTCGCCGCCGCCATTGAAATATTCAGGTGAAAATGATCATTACCCGCCAGAAAACGCAAAACCGCTGCGGCCTCAGCGCTTGATGACGTTTCAACCAGGGCTGGAGCCAGTTCACGTGCAAAAAGAGACGAGGCCGCTTTGTTGCGATTATGGCACTCATCCCCCATCTGCAAAGCCTGCGCCATTAGAATACCAAGATCAACCCCACCCAGTTGCCGAATAGCCCGACCCAGGGCGGGTCCCAGGATCTCTTGTATCCAGCGCAGGCGCGTCAAAACCTCCGAAGAATACGCTCCAAAACGTAGAACCTTGCCCAGACCCTCATTAAGCGTTGTGAACGTGCGGTTTCCCTGCTCTCGATCTTCGATAATTGAAACAGGCATAGAAGGTGAAATAATTCCAGCCATCGGTCCAACGGCCTGAAAATGATGGCAGGGCAAAAATTTAATGCCGCCTTGCTCGGCCAGTTGCACCGCTTCCTGTTCATTTGTCGCCCAACCTTCATACAGGCAGGCACCAATGACCGCGCCTCTCATCGGACCACACATCCGTTCCCAGGCGATTGGGGGTCCAGCATGTAAGAGGCAACGCTCGTTCAAGACAGGAATCATCTCCTTTGCCGGGCGAACATCGACCAGCATCGGGCGGGAAGCCAACATTCTTTCCAGGGCCTGCTGATTTGCCGCATCAACCCGTTCATCCGTTAAGACACGCCCTAATGCCTCGATTGATCCGGCAGCAGGACGCCAGTTCACGCGGGTGACATTCAGACCCTGAGCTTCCAGTTCATTGGCAAAAAGGTCCGCACCCAGGGCTATCACCCCTGGCACGGGGGAAATTGTTTCTGACATAGTTTGTTACCTTCCCTCCTGCTCCTGCAATAGCGCCAGGCAGCGTAAAGCCGCCTCAACATTGCTTAGATAAACCTCCGCGCCAGCCGCCCGAAACTGCCTGGCCTGGCGTGAAAACGATTGTGGATCATCCTCCGTGCCACAGAGCGAGATCACACAGGCCAGAGGCCGTCCTTCAGTACGCGCCCGCTCCAGGGCGGCTTGAATCGTCGGGGCATGAACGGTAGCGGGATCGGGATGAGCACAATATCCCAGCACCATATCCAACAGAATCACCCCAACGCTCGAATCATTGGCCTCAACCTCGAAGCGATTCAAACGCTGGCTCGGATCGATCATCGGGTGGGGGCGTCCACGGGTGAAGGCATCATCCCCAAAATCAATCGCAGAATGTCCCCGTATACCTTCCTGTAGTTGCCATTCTGGCCGCAAAGGGATATTGGAGTAAATAGGAGACAGTTGATGTTTCCACAGGTGCATAGCTTCATCACAGAGCGTTCCACCGGCAAACAAGCCCACCAACCTGCGGGTAGGAGCAAGCAATGCTTGCTTTTCAGAAACCCCTTGCTCCGGCAAAATAGGAGATAGCTTGCCTGTGAGAGCCTGAGCGGCCAGCGTAGCCGCCTGGGTCAGATTTTCAGCTATCAGGAGGTCAACGGAAGCAAAGTGCTGCCAGGCCACAGGCTCAGCCCCGACAAAGCAGACCACAACTGGTTTTTCAGATTGGGCAGCCTGTGAGAGCAGTTGTTCAGCCACGGCCGGGGCCGGTGGCTTGGAAATCAGCACGATAACCCTGGTCTCAGGATCATCCTGGAGCATACGCAGTCCCTGCCCGGCTGTCATACCACCAACCGCCTCGGATAGATCGCGCCCACCACATCCTATCGCCTGCGAGATACCAAGCCCCTGAGCAGCCAGCAGCGACATCACCTGCTGAATGCCCGTGCCAGACGCGCCCACAATCCCAATTGGACCAGTTGGTACGACATTCACAAAACCAAAGCGGACGCCCTGCAAGAGAGCCGTGCCACAATCAGGCCCCATCAGCAGCAATTGCCGTTCGGCCGCCAGACGTTTCAGGGAGATCTCAGCCTCCAAGGGCACATTATCACTAAACAAAAAAACATGCAGGCCAGCACGCAATGCAAGTTCACATTCTAACGCAGCATAGGGGCCTGGAACCGAAATACTGACAAACCGCGCCTGAGGATTGACCTTCAACGCCTGCTCCAGACTGCGTACAACCTGCTTTGCAGGGGCATCCGCTGATCCCGCAGGGAGCGTGTCCTGCCTTTCCAAACGTGCTTCGGCCATAGCCAGGGCAGCGATAGCACGCTCTTCAGTCGTGGCCTGTACGACACACAGAAGATCCGTAGCCGCAAGCGCAGGAAGATCCGGAGGAAGCAGGCCCGCAATAGCCAGGTCTTCCAGGCCCGCTTCACTCGCCATCACCATTAATACCTGTTTTACATCAGGAAGATCAGACAACACGCTAGTTGTAGCCATAAGGGTGATGGAATCAAAATAGCTTGCTTGTTTGATGAAATATTTAAGAAACATAAAGAAATCGCTTCCTACCCTATTGCGTGATTTGGGAAAATGCGCTACAATACGTGAGGACCGTGAGATGAGCGCGTAACTCAGTGGTAGAGTATCCGACTTTTAATCGGGTTGCCGAGGGTTCGAATCCCTCCGCGCTCACCCTTCCAAATTCCTCCCATCCCATACTAATAGCTTACACCAACTATCCTCCGATTTACTAGCATCGTACTTTTCCAGGGTGACTATTCAGATTCTAATATAGATAGCCGAGATTTTAAGCATACTCGCTCATACAATGTTAATTTTAGCTGAGACAAAGCACCATTCTTGCCGTTTACCTTGTCTGAAAACAGGTAACGTGTTACACTACTCACAGTAACTGGTACTGTCTGAAGCAAATATTCCTTCACTCAGATAAAGACGGTCAGGAAGAAATACTCGCTGATCCATTTAAATGTATGGGGAACCGCAGCTAGAGGAATGTTGTAGAGTAGATTGGTAAGAAAGACAGGAGGAGGCGAGCCACACCAGGAAACTGAGCGTGGGCGCGCCGATTGCAAGTGACAAAGCGAATACTTGTAGTAGATGATAAAAATGAGCTACTCCATCTGATGCGCAGGGTTTTAGAAGACGAGCAATACCAGGTCTCAATCCTACAAGATGGGAAAGAAGCTTTTAATAGGGTCAAGAACCAGCTACCTGACCTGCTTATTCTGGATTTGCGTCTGGGAGATATTTCTGGTAAAGACATTCTGAAACAATTAAAGCACGATAATGTCACGGCTGATATCCCGGTGATTGTCTATACAGCGGCTGTTCTTGAGGCCGAAGAAGTCACACGGCTGATATCTAGCGACAAAGACCAGTATCAGAGGGTACACGTCGTACAAAAACCGTTTGAATTAGATAGCTTGCTTACCCTCGTTCAACAAATGTTAAACGAGCCGGCCCATTAAAATAGAGCAGCTACCGCTCAAAACGATCTAAGATCGGAATTACCCCGATCAAGTTTGGTTGCATGAATGCCCTCATAGTTTTCTAAAATATAAGTACTTCTATTCTTAGATTGAAAGTTGAAGGTGATTCAATGAAATTTCTATCAGGTCTTCTGCTAGGTCTTGGCATTGGTGTTGCCGCTGGTCTGTTGCTGGCCCCCCAATCGGGTGAAGATACCCGAGCCCAGCTCGGCGAGCAAAGCGTACTGTTGCGTGATCGTGGTTTATCCGATGGGCTGCGCAGTCGCACAGAGGCCATTCGTGCCCGCGTGTCCGATGCCTGGGAGCAGGGTCGCGAAGTCTACAGTCGCACCACTGGCGAGTTGAACGATCGTTACAGCAAAGTTCGCTCAGGCCAGATCTAAATCTGACAATTCATCCACAAAAAAATCCTGTACCACTTACTTTATAAGCGGTGCAGGATTTTTGTTTGCAATCAGGATCAGAGACAGCCTTCACAGCGCATCTCCAGCCAGTTTTTGCTCAGGGACGATCATACAACTTGATCAATTTATCCACCTGATTTCCAATCTCATGCAGAATATCATGTTGGTAGCTGAGCATCGTCGCCTGTCGTAAATCAAAGTCCTGGTTGGAAGAATCTCGACGAGCATTCTCCTCGAAACGCCTGGATTGCGTCAGCTTCTTATCTCCCTGACCATGTAAATGACTGGCAAGTGTCTGCAAATCTTGTAGCAGCGCCACCAGCTTCTCCTCACTCGTTGGCATGATCGTTGTCTCCTCTATTCTTTGATATAGTTCGTGGCGGCGGATTAATTTGCAGGGCATCTGCAAAGCGATTAAAAAAGTTAAACAGGCCGATGACAGTTGTCAGCTCAATTATTTCGCCATCATCATAATAGGCCTGAACGGCATCCCAGAGCTCCTCGCTTACATCCTGTGCACTGGTGGTCATAATTTCGGCCAGGCGTAATGCAACCAACTCGCGTTCTGTAAATAGCTCATGATGCTGATCGATATGATACATC
>DASSXK010000334.1:0-5382 GCA_035703945.1 Ktedonobacteraceae bacterium
AAAAACCAGCAGGTGCCCGGCCCGCGTCAAAATTGGACGCGGAGCACACAACAGATAGGTCAAGATCAGCGCCGGTAGCAAAAGGTAGGCCTCGGCCATCTTAATATTGAAGCCCAGGCCAACAAAAACGGCACTAAGAGCCAACCAACGCAACCTCCCCGACTCGGCGGCCCGCATGACGGCCCAGGCCGAAAGCAGAAGCGCCAGCGCCAGCGTGCTATCTATCGTATTATTGCGGTTGGTCACAACGCTGATCGGACTTACCGCCAATGCCAGTGCTGCAAGCAATCCCGCCATAACCCCGAAGTGTCGCTGTACCAGGTAATAGAGAAACAAAACTGCCAGCACTCCACAGAGCGCCTGTGGCAGAAAAATACTGAATGGGGTAAATCCAAAGATTTTAGCACTGATCGTTTGCAGCCAAAAACCAAGCGGGGGCTTATCGATCGTAACAAAGCCGCCTGGGTCAAAAGAGACGAAGAAGAAATTATGCCAGCTATCAGTCATACTGCGAATACCCGAAGCATAATAGAGATTCCCATATCCATTCTGACCCAACTGAAAGAAGTTCATAAATATGGATAGCAATACAATTGCCCCCAGCGCAATCCTGCTCCAGAGGCGATTTTCCGTCTGTATATATACTGGCACAGTCCTATCCTCTGGTGATAGAACCAATGTCTCTACTACTTCTGCCATGAATTATGTCTCTCCTGCATGTTGCCATACACTTATTTGCATTTTATTTTAATACACGGCTCCCAGGCTTACATTTACGTCCCTCTTCACCCTCTGCCAGCACAGACGTGTGTTCTGGAAACAGTAGCACAAATTGCATTGCCAGGGCAAGGGATCAGTGCGGAATTAGGAGTCAGGTAATCATGGAGCTTTAGACCAAACACCGCTACCTCTACCTCTATACGCAAGCTTTTCATGAAGAGGCTCATGCTTAAGCACAACTATGGATACCTTGTTCCGATTGTAACAGGGTTCACAGAGAAAGATGTGAAAAAACCTGAAAGATTTTGTAAAATCTTCCAGGTCGTGGCGAGTTTAACTGACTGCGAGAGACCAAAAATCTGTTGTGATCTGCCTGCTCTTCGTCGGAGGGACCGCAGGATGGATCAGCTTCTGTGCCGCCAGCATAACCATTTTATCCGTCGCTGCTGTTACCATCGATAAGATCAAATAGGCTTTTCATCTCTCAGGCGACAAAGCCTGGCTGGCACCACAGGAAGCCCGCACCACAAGATTTGTCGCTAGCTGTATCCGCACAGGCTGCTGCTTACCGCCAGTCTCGGGCATAGGCGTTGAGATATGCGGCAAGATGCCTCTGTACGGTCCAGCTTTCTGGCGATGATCTGGCTCAATCATCGTCAATAGCGTCTCTACGGCGAGATGACCCATCTCAGAAAATGGTTGCCGAATTGTTGTCAGGGCTGGCCGCAAGTGGGCGGAAAGCAGGTTATCATCAAACCCTACCACGGCCAGCTCCTCGGGAATCTGAACTCCCTTCTGCTCCGCCACACCCAGCAAACCGTAGGCCATCTGATCGTTTCCGACAAAGATTGCGCTCGGCCACTTGCTTCTTGGACGTGAGAAGAGTTCTTCGGCACAGCGCCGTCCACTCGCGACATCAAAACTTCCCTGAAGCAGTAAAGACCGCTCAGGCACCATTCCAACCTCGGCCAACGCCTGACAGTAGCCCTCGTATCGCTCATGTGTGCAGTAATAATGTAGCGGCCCCTGCATATGCGCGATCCGTCTATGGCCCAGTTGAAGCAGATGTTTTGTCGCTTCATACGCACTCTTGCTATTATCAATCCCAACCCAGGGCACATTACCCGGCTTCTCCTGGTCATCAATCATCACAAGCGAAAGGCCAGCTTGAAAGCGTGCCGTAAGGTGCCGGGATAGTTCGCCACCCGGCAGAACCGCCAGCAGGCCAGAGACCATATTCATGGAGAGAATGCGATCAAGCACATCGGAATGATCGCGTTCAAAGTTGATGCTGTAGAGGACGATTTCATAGGGGGTGTCTTCGACGTATTCGGCAACGCCGCGCAAAATTTCGGGGAGGGCGGGCCAGGTCAATGGGGGAGTCAGGACACCTATCAAACGCGTGCGCCCACGTGCCAGACCCGTCGCCGTCACGTTCGGCACAAATCCGTGCTCCTGCACCACGCGTATGACACGCTCGCTCAGCACCGGATCAACGGTCGGGTTGCGGTTCAGCACCCGCGAGACGGTCGCCTTCGAGACGCCAGCAAGACGAGCAACATCCTGGATCGTCAGCTTCTCTGGCATTCCACGTTCCTGCCCCTTCACAATGAAGAAACTACGATTACACGCTGCACCAGTGGGTAGTCAACCTTCATTCGAAAGCGAAGCCCTGGATGAGCACGGGTCGAAGCCCCGCCTCTCTTCCCTAAAATCCAGCAAGAGGGGTTGCAAGGGGCTTTTCCCGCCTCTCTCCCCTAAAATCCAGCAAAGGGGTTGCAAGGGGGCTTTTCCCGCCTCTCTTCCCTAAAATCCAGCAAGAGAGATTGCCTGGGGTTTTGCCCGCCTCTCTCCCCTAAAGTCCAGCAAAGGGGTTGCAAGGGGCTTTGGCCCCTTGCCTGGGGCGCGGGGCTGTGCCCCGCCTCTCTCCCCCCTCCCTTGCCGCCGCAGGCGGCCTCTTTTTCATCGAAGATCGACCCTCTACCAGAGCGCGTATCATAAACTTTACTATTCAAAATATAAGCCAGAAACCGGTTTCTGTCAAGCATAAAACACCTGGATACGCCTTGATTCTATAGCTCAATACGCGCGACGGCTACAAACTGCTTACAGAGTACACAATTTATGTAACTATTTTACAATAATTTACTACAAATATTTTAAATGAGGTGTCTTATTTACAATGCTTTAATGTTATTTAAAGATTGTTTTAATACATTATGAGTATGCTGGTCTCGGGGGAAATTTACCGCTATCTCATTCTTTCATCTTTTATGAGAAAGAGGGACATTTGACACCAAAGATGAATACTATACTCTTTGGTTACAAAGCAACATTAATGGTGGAGCACGTGTAAATATGCTTCACAAGCGAAAGGATGTAACTATGCAATCCAATTCTCGTAGCAGGCACCATTTTCAATCCTTTTTCCACAAACATCGTAGTATTGTATTTGTAGCAACATTCCTGTTAGTGCTTATCACACTGATCCCATCATCTCTCCTCGCAGCCATGCACGTATTTCAAGGGGATCAGCCAGGCACATCAAATGGGAAAACCCGCTTAATTAACAACTGGACCATTACCCCCGCCGGAAAACAGACAATGCTTGGCGATCTGCCACTCAATAGCGTGCTTTCGCCTGACGGCCGCCATCTGCTCGTCTCAAACGGCGGTGCTGGGATTCAATCGCTCCAGGTCGTCTCAACCGATGATCGGAATGTCCAACAAACCCTTCCATATTATGCTCCCCATAGCGTTTTTGTCGGTCTGGCATATAGCGCAGACGGTAAAAAGGCCTATGCTTCTGGCGGTGGTGAAGATGTCGTTCACACCTTTACAGTCGCCTCAACAGGAAACCTGACGGCAAACGGTGATATCACGATCGGAACGTTAAAGGATAATCCTTTCCCGACCGGCATTAGTCTCAGCCCGAACGGAAAGACCCTCTACGTCGCGAATAACCTTGCCAATACGGTTTCTGTCGTCGATACCGCCACAAAAACAATCACCGCCACAATTAAGATCGGTAGCTATCCCTATACGACCCTGGTTAGCAAAGACGGCAAAACGGTCTATGCCACCAACTGGGGCGATGCTACCATTTCTGTCATCGATGCAAGCAGTAACACAGTCACAACCACTATTCCCATTGGACAACATCCTTCGGCAATGACCTTTGATGCCTCTGGCAAACATCTCTATGTTACTGACTCTAACAGCGATGCCGTATCCGTCATTAACACGCAAAGCAACAAAGAAACCGGTCGGATTTCTGTTGCTCCTTACAGCAAGGCCCCACTCAGCAGCAGCCCTCAGAGTGTTGCGGTAAGCCACGACGGTAAATATCTGTATGTTGTCAACGCAGGTAACAACGAAGTCGTAGTAATCGCTCTCAAGGGCGAGCAAGAGGATGCACAGGCAGACCTGGCGAACAAGGGCCGAATACTTGGTCGTATTCCTACCGCCTGGTATCCCACCTCCGTCACGGTCAGTCGGAATAACGACACGATTTATGTCACCAATGGTAAAGGATACGGAGCTGGCCCGAACGACCAGGGCTTGTATCCCAACCCAACCCGTAAAAATCCACCAATTGTTGATGCTGTGACTGGCTACAATGACGGCTACTGCAATTGTACCTTTAACAATTTCACGGGCAGTATGATCATCGGTTCGCTTTCGGCGATCGAGGTCCCAGGCCAGGCCAGGTTGGCCTTCTATACCGACCAGGTACAACGCAATGATCTGCAAAAGGGAACCTCGGTCAACGAGCGCAACCCTGGCAATCCTATTCCGCTGCCGGGCGGAACTTCCCCGATCAAGCATGTGATCTACATCGTCAAAGAGAACCGTACCTACGACCAGGTATTTGGCGATCAAAAACTGGGAAATAACGACCCCAATCTGACGCTGTTCCCGCGAAACAACACGCCAAACCTGCACGCGCTCACCGACCGCTTCGGTCTGCTGGATAACTTCTATGCCGATGCCGAAGTCAGCGCCGATGGTCATAACTGGGTCAACTCCGCAAATGCCACAGACTATAACGAAAAGATGTGGCCACAGGACTATTCCGCAGGTCCTGGCCGCAATCGTGGTTATGACTTTGAGGGCAGCAGCCAGATCAATATGTCACCGGGTGGATATATCTGGGATTCAGCCTCAGAGGCCAGGATCAGCTATCGCGACTATGGTGAGTTCTACCAGTTCGATGCTAACTATCCGGCTTCAAAAGGCAAGCTGATTCCTGAAAGCCAGGCTGATACCTGTGCTGGACCAATCGCCCATACCTACTCCGGAATCACCATTCCCGCCGGTCAGGTACTCTGCTTCCTGCCAATGGATATCAATCCAACCGTCACCCCAAATCTGGTTGGTCACTACGATCCTCGCTTTAGAACCTTTGATAGCAATTACCGTGAATCCGACCGCATCGCGGAATGGCAGCGAGAGTTCAAGCAGTTTGTTGCCAATGGCAATTTCCCGCAGTTGGAACTTCTGCGCCTGCCCAATGACCACACGCAGGGAACAACACCGGGCAAATTGACCCCCCAGGCCGCAGTCGCGGAAAACGATGAGGCGGTAGGTCAAGTCATTGATATACTCAGCCATAGCAAATATTGGGCCAGCACGGCTGTCTTCGTTACCGAGGATGATGCC
>DASSXK010000342.1:0-8220 GCA_035703945.1 Ktedonobacteraceae bacterium
CGGCATGTAATATGATCCACCCTCAAGCTCCATACCAATAATCAGACTATCCAGGATCTCTGGTAGGTCTTCAACAACGCGATAGATCTCGCTGCTACCCATCCTAATTCCCATCCGGTTGATCGTCGAGTCTGAGCGTCCGTAGATAATTGCACTGCGGTGTGGTGTGATCTTAATCCAGTCACCATGCCGCCAGATGCCAGGAAACATTTCAAAATAACTTTCCTGGTAACGTTGCTGATCAGGATCATTCCAGAAGTAGAGCGGCATAGATGGCATTGGCTCTGTTATCACAAGTTCGCCAACTTCATCAATCACGGGCTTTCCCAGATCATTGAAAGCCTGAACGTTTGCGCCCAGAGCACGCGCCTGTATCTCACCGGCATAGACTGGCTTCAAAATCAAGCCACTCACAAAAGATGAGCAAACGTCGGTTCCACCACTGGTTGAGATCAGCCAGATGTCCTTTTTCACATGTTCATAAACCCACTGAAAGCCCTCCGGTGGCAGCGGCGAGCCAGTTGAGCCTATCGAACGTAGCTTGCTTAGATCATAGCTTTGAGCGGGATCAATCTCAGCCTTCATGCAACTCAGGATATAGGCTCCGCTGGTACCAAAAAAGGTCATGCCGCTTTTTTCAGCCAGCTCCCACAGGGTTCCCAGGGTTGGATACGAGGGACTCCCATCGTAAAGGACTGAAGTTGCACCAACCAGCAGCGCACTGACGACGACATTCCACATCATCCAGCCGGTTGTCGTATACCAGAAGAAACGATCCTCGGCATTAAGATCAAAACCGATCGCGGCAGCTTTGAGATGCTCAAGCAGGATACCACCCTGGCCCTGGACAATGGCCTTGGGCAGCCCGGTCGTGCCCGAAGAGTAGAGGACCCAGAGGGGATGATCAAACGGCAATTGCTCAAATTGAAGTTCGCTGGCTCCGTTCTCCAACAACTCAGGTAGAAAAACGGCATTCGTTAACCCTTCGGTTGTCCCATCTTTATAGACGTAAGGCACCAGAATCGTCTTTTTCAGCGTTGGCAATGCCTGCTGTAACGCCTGGACCGTTGGGCGCTTATCGAATTCCTTCCCGCCATACAGGTAGCCATCGACGGCAAACAGGACTGTGGGCTCGATCTGAGCAAAACGATCAATAACGCTGTTTGTTCCAAAATCAGGCGAGCAACTTGACCAGGTAGCACCCAGGCTGGCACAGGCTAGAAAAGCCATAATGCTTTCGGGGAGATTGGGAATATAACCAACAACCCGATCCCCCCTTTGCACACCTATCTCGCGCAAGGCTTGTGCTATCGCGGCAACCTTTTTATACAGTTCATCCCAGCTAATTTCCTGGAGCGTTTGATGTTCAGATTGGAAGAGTAAGGCGGGCCGATCGGGAGTTGCATTACGAAATATATGTTCGGCATAATTTAGCCTGGCACCCTCAAACCACTTTGCGCCGGGCATACGCCTTTCTGCTAGCACCTTTGTATAGGGTTGCGAAGCTTTGATCTGGAAGAAATCCCAAATAGATGACCAGAAGGCTTCAATATCCGTCACAGACCACTCCCATAGAGCATCATGGTCGGCAAAATGCAGACCCTTTTCCTGCTCAAGCCAGCGCATATAGCGGACTATTGTCGACTTCTGTTTTCTTTCCTCTGATGCCTCCCAGAGGCGCGTTCCTTCGCTAACTGGAGTTGTCATAGCTCAAGTCTCCTTAGGGGTACAAATTGCTTTGGCGGGCAATAAGAATTTTCCTGCCAACTGAGGTTTTTATACGACCATAGTATACCCTAAATCCAGGGCAAATTGATCATTCATAAGGGTTTCAGATTGTCACGCTTCGGCTGATTAAGGCATCAACCTACAGACATGCCCGCTCCAATAGCATAGATTTTCAGCATTGAAGCAAATTGTTTATCAACAATAGCTATTCTTTGGTACAGCCCGGTTCTCTAATAGATATATTCCCTAAAGCCACCTACTCTCATACTATATCATTAATGAAGCATTTTGATAAATATAGCCTTTTATACAGCAAGCCATGCACTTCGCTAACTGAAGGCGCTTGAGAAGCCAGGACGACCCGTCCCAAAAACGATCAACGGTGAAGCTTTCCAGAGATCCCTGATGAGAAAGCACTTCGTCGGCGCGAGAGCGCCGTTAGGAAGGGTCTTGTAATAGCAAGCTAATTTCATTAATAAGCTCGTCGTTTTTTCATACATGCCACTTTTTCACGTTATCCTGCGTACTACTAGTATAGTTTTGGAATATTCTATTGTAGAGTTGGAATATTCCTGGAATTCAATGAAACTAAAACCTGGCAATGATGCTCGAAAACATGCAGAGTAATCAGAAAGAAATTTCACGAACTTCTATCATTTCCTCAATGTGACTGGGCAGATCTACGGAGAACCAGGTATACAGACCTGATGAAAAAATAATCATCACTCTACCGCTAAAACGCCAGCGGCAAATAGAAGGCTCAAAAAGATGGTAAGCCATTCGCTTCATTGACTGAATGCGCTTGAGAAGACAGTAGCATTGGTGCCCGAAGCGGTCCAAGCTGAAGCTTTCCAATGCTGCCTGCTTGCAAAGCATTCAGTAGGCGCGTGAGCGCCGTTGTGAAGTGTTTTTTCATGGCAAGCCATGCACTTCGCTGACTGAACGCGCTTGTGAAGCCAGGAAGAACGTTGCCAGAAACGATCTAACCTGAAGCTTTCCAAAGCTGGCTGCTTAGAAAGCCTTCAGTAGGCGCGAGAGCGCCGTTGGGAAGTGTCTTTAAATAGCAAGCCATTCGCTTCGCTGACTGAACGCGCTTGTGATGCCAGCAGCAATGTTGCTAGCATCGCTTTAGTTGGGAGGTTTCCAATGCCGCTTGCTTGGAAAGCGTTCAGTAGGCGCGAGAGCGCCGTTGGGAAGTGTCTTTCAAGAGTTGGCCATGCACTTCGCTGACTGAAGGCGCTTGAGAAGCCAGCAGCAATGTTGCGAGAAACGATCAACGCTGAAGCGTTCCAGCTCTGCCTGCTTACAAAGCATTCAGTAGGCGCGTAAGCGCCGTTGGGAAGTGTCTTTAAATAGCTAGATGAGAGTGCAAAATACCAGGCCCTCACAAAAATGCAGGGCCAAAGGACTCTGTGCGAAAAAAAAGGATAGACGTTATTCGAACCTTATGACCTTCTGCAAACGGTCGCTGCGATAATCAACCCTTCAAAGGAACATTGCTAACGACATTGGCGGCCTCGTTGCTGCCCATATCGGGTCTGCTCTGTTCAATCGCGTCTTGAATGATTGTCGCTACTTCACCTTGCTCGAACTGGGCTTGCAATACATTGTCCAGTTTTTGCAGGGAAGTACGTAGTTGCTGCATGTCTGGCGTATTAAGTACGCCAAGCCGCGTTCTGACCATATAGTCATGGGCAGAAATCGTGGTCGTGCGTAGCTGCATTCCTTGGGGAGTGAGCACTACACGTGTATACCGCCGGTCTCCTGCTTTACCACGTTTACGTTCAGCCAGGTCCATCTCTTCCAGCTTGTCAACAATGCTTGTGACATTGCTTTTGTCGCAAAGAAGCAGGTGTGCCAGTTCGCCTTGTGAGCGCCCCTGCGGATCATCAAGGTGGACTAAAGCCCAGTATTGGGTAACTGTCAATCCAAATTGCCTCATGAGTTGGCGTTCGCCCTCGTCAAGATGAATGAAAGCATGTGAAATCAACTGATAAATCTCCTCAGTTAATTTCATTTCATTCGTTGCCATCTCGTTCTCCATCAAACTGTTGGCAATTCAACTGTTCACAATTTAACTATAATTGGTATACTTAAAAATGTCAATATGTCAGTTAAGTTCTTCTTGAACTCAAGAGTACAGTGATACTTTATGATTCCATTTGGAATAATATATGGTATAATGAACGAAATAACTGTTTTGTTTGTTAGAGAGGATTGTAGTCGCGACAATGCAACGTTATGAAGACCTTACTCGGGCCGGTCAGGTGAGGCGTATGCATACGCTGGCAAAGCTGGCCTGTACTAATTACGAGCTTGGCGAGATCAGTTTGACCCCGCTGGCGCATTTTTTTAATACAACATTTCGGATTGATAACAGGAAAAGCGGTGAACGCTTTGTGGTTCGGATTCACCGCGCCGGAGGACCAGGTGTTCAGGCTATTGAATCGGAGCTTCATTGGCTACAGGCTCTCCGCTCTGACGTTGGCCTGGTGGTGCCGGAGCCAGTTCTGACTCGTGAGGGTAAGCTGGTAACGTGCGTTACCACGCCGGGTATTCCCGAACCGAGGCAGTGTGTGATCTTTCGCTGGGTCGATGGTCGCTTCCTCCGTGCCCAACTTGGTATAAAAGAAGTTGAACGGGTCGGTGCGTTTATGGCAACGCTGCATCTGCATGCTGAGGGATATATTGTTCCCGCAAGCTTCTCGCGGCCACGTTGGGATTATGAGGGTGTATGTGGTGGCGCGCTGGGGATTGACCTGGCGCAGAGCAGGAGACATCTATCGCCAGAAGGGCAGGCGATCCTGGCAAGGGCGAGTCAGAGTGTACAGCAAGCAATGCGGTCGCTTGGAGAGGATCGGGCGGTCTTCGGATTGATCCATGCTGATCTCTATGAACGTAACTATTTATTTTCTAGCCAGGAGGTGCATGCGATCGACTTCGATGGCTGTGGCCGGGGATATTATCTTTTCGATATCGGGGTGTCGTTTTCGACGTTGATGGCGCGAAGCAATTATGCGGCCCTGAGGGCAGCCTTTCTGGCCGGGTATCGCTCTGTACGAGGACTCTCCATTGAGCACGAGGCTTTGATTGATACCTTTATCGCTGCCCGCTTGATCGGCCATATCCAGTGGCTGGCCGCGCATATAGAGGAGCCGGCGTACGGGGAGCGAGCGCGTAAGCGCATCGCGTATGAACTGGCAGAGTTGAGCACACTGCTAGTTTGACGCCATTCGCTCCCGGAGGATTTATTTAGCTGATCTGCGCGTTTGGATGTATTTGCAGGGCTGTGTCATAGTCCACGCCGGTTAGCTCGGCTGAGACTCTCCAGAGCCGGGCTGCTTTTTCTCGGTCATATTCTTTCTGGGCTTTGGTTTCAATGTGGGGGTAGCCGCGCATTCCACCCATGCTGGAGGGACCGACAAGCTCGCCGCCGTGAATCTCAGGCGAGATGCCCGCGAAGAGTTGAGGCAGAGCTCCCATCTGAGCGCTTTGGGCCATCCATGTGCCACCGATGGCGTAGAAAAAGCCTTCCAGCCTGGCACTGGACGTATTAACGCTGGTTGCCTGCAAGTTTGTGTTGGCATAGCCTGGATGTGCCGCGACGCTGATTGTCTGGGCGTGAGCCTCGGCCAGACGTCGTTGCAGCTCAAAGGTAAAAAGCAGGTTTGCTTGTTTGCTTTGGCCATAGGCTTCCCAGCGTCCATATTTTTGGGTGCGGTTCAGGTCGTCGAAATTGATTTTGCCAAATTTGCGGGCAAAACTGGTTGTGTTGACTACCCGACTGTGGGGTGTGGCAAGCAACGTGGGGAGCAGCAGACCGGTCAGGGCATAGTGCGCCAGGTGGTTCGTGCCAAATTGCATCTCAAAACCATCTTTTGTTTCGGCTCGCGGAATCGCCATCACACCGGCGTTGTTGAAGAGCAGGTTGAGTTGTGTCTGCTTCTCACGAAATTTGGCGACAAAGAGGCGTACCGATTCGAGTGAGGCCAGGTCAAGTTCTGCCAGTTCAACGGATGCTCCTGGTATCTGTGCTTCAACGCTGTTGAGTGCCTGTTGGCCCTTTTCAAGGTTGCGGCAGGCCATAATGACATGTGCTCTTTTAGCGGCAATCGCCCGTGTTGTTTGAAGTCCAAGTCCGCTATTGGCTCCTGTGACGATGACTGTGTATCCCTGTAGATCGGGGATATCCTTCGCTGTCCAATGAGACATAAAAAATAACTCCTGTTTGAGGATGCTTTTATTTGCCATCCATCAAAAATTGCCCGCTTTTTCTTTTAGATTTTTCAGTGAGGGCACGACTAATAAACTGTAACAACGCAACCTCGAAACTTTTCTTTTAGGATGCCTTGATCGAGTCATGCGGGCAAGAAGCAACCTCTCTGCTGATAGTACGGTTGAAAAACAAAGAATGTAGCTGTTCGCTATCCTACCTCGCTTTGGCTGAGTGTTGTTGTCTGGCTCTGTGTTGGGACTTTTCGGGCCTGTAGTTTGTAATGTTGGGCATCGAAGTGGCGCGTGCGGTGTCGGAATTCAAAGGTAAAGCCAGGCCAGAGCGTGGTGTTATGCCCATGTCCATCGAGGTACCAGCTTGAGCAGCCGGAAGTCCAGACCGTCCCTTGCATACGCTTTTGGATCTCAGTATTGTAGGCTTCCTGATGATTCGGTCGTATTTCAAGGGTGCGCAGGTTGCGCTGGTTCAGCACACGCAGCCCATCCAGAATATAGTTCAATTGAGATTCGATCATATAGATCATCGAGGTGTGTCCAAGCCCGGTATTGGGACCGACCAGGAGGAACAGATTGGGAAAGCCCGCGACTGCCGCGCCAAGATAGGCATTTGGACCAGCCTGCCAGCTCTCTCCGAGAGATTGGCCGTCTCGCCCGTAGATCTGTTCCGGCAGGTGGGTGTCGGTGACGTGAAAACCGGTTGCGCAGATAAGGGTGTCTATCTCGTGCTCTTTGCCATCTTCGGTCACGATGCTATGCGCTCGGACCTCGCGAATGTGGTCCGTAACCACTTCAACATTGGGCTGCGAAAGGGATGGATAGAAATCGTCGGAGAGCAGGACACGCTTGCAGCCGAGCGTATAGGTCGGCGTCAGCCTGGCACGTAGGCCGGGGTCCGGCACTTGTTTCTCAAGATGTTCCTGTCCGATGCGCATCGCCGCTTTGAGCATTTTTGGTCGATAGATAAAGGCCAGGGCGGTGATTTCTCGCAGCAAGTAGATCCGGGAGCGAATCGCCCTCTGAATAAAGGGCAGCCAGCGAAAGAGTTTTTGCTGCCAGCCTGGAATCGGATGGTCCAGGCGTGGAATGATCCAGGGCGGCGTACGCATGAACAGCGAGAGCTGAGCAACCTGCGGCTGAATACGCGGCACAAACTGAATCGCCGAAGCCCCGGTTCCGATGACAGCCACGCGTTTTCCGTTCAAATCGTAGCTATGATCCCAGCGAGCCGAGTGAAATAATCTTCCCTCGAAATTCTCAATCCCCTTAATTGGGGGTAGGGAAGGCTCGCTTAACGGCCCATTGCCCAGGATCAGGATTTCGGCAGTGTAGGGACCACGCGAGGTCAGGATATGCCAGCACTGCTCTTCCTCGTTCCAACTGGCGCTTAGTAGTTCGGTATTCCAGCGAATATGTGGGGTGATTCCAAACCGTTTGGCACAATCGCGTAGATACTCCCAGATCTCAGGCTGACGCGAGAAGGCATGACTCCAGCGGGGATTGAGGGCAAAGGAAAAGGAATAGAGATGTGAGGGAACATCACAGGCGCAGCCCGGATAGGTATTGTCGCGCCAGGTACCACCGATATCGGTCGCTTTCTCGAAGACGACAAAATTCTCTTCTCCTCGTTGCTTGAGCCGAATCGCCATCCCAAGCCCGGAGAAGCCCGTTCCCAGAATCGCTATCCGCACGTGCTGAATATCCTTGCTATCTGACGATTCTTCTGGCTGGGCTAATATTTCTGGATTGCTTGAACCTGTCGTGTCATTAGCGCTGTTTGTCGAGGTCCCGGACATGCTTGTTTTCCTCCAGGGATACGCTATAGAGCCTTATTGATCTATCGTTAGCAAGAGTATAGCATAAAGAACATCAATAAATGAATGGCGTTCAGTTGACTTTCAGAGATGCCGGGAGGGAAATTCGCCGCAGGCTTTTCAGCTATATGCTTCCAAGTTGATCATGCGGCATGGGTAAGTGGCAAAGGAGCCTCCTTCTTCATGGGATCTTCAGTTTGGATGGAGAGATAGGGCATCACCTTTCCTTTGTCTATCCATCCGCCCTCCCCTCTTCCGAAAACTGATCGGAGGCTAAGAGAAAGGTCGGAGGAGTTGCTGAATGCACGCGGTGTACCACTTCTTGCAGGGCCTGACGCAGTTGCGCCTCTTTCGCTCTTGTCACCCCGTAACTGAAATGCTCAGCGCGTGAAAGCCAGAAAATACCGTCCAATAACTCCTGGGTGGTGTAAGTAGAGCAGCGCTCTGA
>DASSXK010000475.1:0-5750 GCA_035703945.1 Ktedonobacteraceae bacterium
CGCGCTGTTTCGCAATTACATCGTCATATTCCACGACGTTTTTACGAATATCGAAGTTGTAGCCCTCGACGCGCGTCTGAGCTTGCTCGATCAGACGGGAGACCATTCCGCTTTCGAGCGGCATGTCCTCTTCCATTCCGACCATATCCATGACTTTGGCGACGCGTTCGGCGGCGAAACGGCGCATCAGCTCGTCTTCCAATGAGAGGTAGAAGCGCGTGGAGCCGGGGTCGCCCTGACGGCCAGCACGACCGCGAAGCTGGTTATCGATACGTCGCGACTCGTGGCGCTCGGTACCGATAATGTGCAGCCCACCAAGTTCAAGAATACGATCATGGTCTTCTTTGCACTCTTGCTCTTTTTTGGCGAACAGGACTTGCTTCTCATCCTCGGTCATGTTCTCGATGTATTGCTGGATTGCCTCATTCTTCTCATCGCGCTCGTCGTCGGTGCGGGTCGGCATATCGCGGATATAATCGACCTGCTCGGCGTATTTGCGCAGAATTGCATCGAAGAAGGAAGAAGGATTACCACCAAGCAAGATGTCGGTACCACGACCGGCCATATTGGTGGCGATTGTGACTGCCCCCAGGCTACCGGCCTGCGCGACAATATGGGCCTCACGCTCGTGGTGCTTGGCGTTCAGGACATTGTGCTCAATTCCCTGACGATCGAGCAACTCAGAGAGATACTCAGAAATTTCGACCGAGGTTGTTCCGACCAAGACCGGCTGTCCCAGCGCGTGCCGCTCCTTGATCTCTTCAACAACGGCCCGGTATTTTCCCTCAACGTTGCGATAGATCAGGTCGGCCATATCCTGGCGAACCATCGTTTTGTTCGTGGGGATCACTACGACATCGAGTTTATAGATTTTGTCGAGTTCTTCCGCTTCAGTCAGGGCGGTACCGGTCATACCGGCCAGTTTCTCGTACAGGCGGAAGTAGTTCTGGAAGGTGATGGTTGCCAGCGTGTGATTTTCGCGCTGGACCTGGACGCCTTCTTTGGCCTCTATTGCCTGGTGCAGACCTTCGCTATAGCGCCTGCCGGGCATCTGGCGACCGGTGAATTCATCGACGATCACTACTTCGCCATCGCGGACGATATAATCTTTGTCGCGTTTAAAGATGATCTGGGCCTTGAGGGCGTTTTCCATATAGCGGGTCAGGTCAAGGTTATCTTCATCGTAGATGTTTTGGACACCGGCAAGCTTCTCAAGCTTTTCGATACCAGCCTCGGTAATAATTACCGTCCGAGTCTTCTCATCGACTGTATAGTCGTCTTCTTCCTTCAGGCGCGGCACCCAGCTAGCGAAGCGGGCATACATCTCTGTGGATTCCTGACCGGCTCCAGAGATAATCAATGGAGTACGGGCCTCGTCAATCAGGATGTTATCAACCTCGTCAACGATCGCAAAGTAGAGCGGGCGTTGAACTGCCTGATCGAGGGACGTGATCATATTATCGCGCAGGTAGTCAAAACCAAATTCGTTGTTGGTACCGTAGGTGATGTCGGCGTGATAAGCGGCTCGGCGGCTATCCGTTTGTGGCTCAACCGAGTTAACAATCACTCCGTAGGTCAGTCCCAGGAAGGTGTAGATGTTGCCCATCCAATCGGCGTCACGTTGGGCCAGGTAATCGTTGACGGTCACAAGGTGGACGCCTTTACCGGTCAACGCGTTCAGGTAGATCGGGAGGGTCGCGACCAGCGTTTTACCTTCACCGGTTTTCATCTCGGAGATTTTGCCCTGGTGTAGAACGATGCCACCGATCATCTGGACGTCATAGTGGCGCATTTTAATTGTGCGCCAGCCAGCCTCGCGAACGACAGCAAAGGCTTCGGGGAGCAGATCGTCGAGGCTCTTCCCATTCTTGTATCGTTTGGTTATATCAGGAAGCAGCTCATCCATCGCCTCTGCTTTAAGGGCGACTAACTCATCTTTGACCTGATAGAGTAGATCGGTCAGGAAATGCTCAAAACGTTCGTCCGCTCCATCTTCTGAATTGTGGCTTTTCTCGCGAGCTTCTGTGAAGCGTTTCCAGGCAAGCTCAAAAGCCTCATCTTTGTAATCCTGCTCAAGCTTCTCAATCGTTGGTTCGACCTGGGTAAGTAAACTCAGGGTTGCTTTCTTCGGGTCTTCCGCCTCGTCAGGCCATTCCTGGCTCTTTTCAGCGATAGACATCGCGGCGTCGGTGCGTGCCTGATTGAAGATTGAGTTATTGAGGTATGCGTAACCATGCTCAAAGAGATCCGAAAGCGTGTCCTGGAGATGAAGTTTCAGTTCATCCTCGGCTGTCTTCCGCATTTCGAACGTGGTGCGAAATTCGGTTATAGCAGCGTGGAGTTGCTCATCGGAGAGCGATTCTGCAAATGGTTCAACCGCCGTCAGCGCCTCGCGGAAGAGCTTCACGAACTCTTGCTCGAGTACCATGCCGCCCTTGAAATGGAGAGAGAGTTGTGAGCGGAATTCAGCGGTTTTAGCTTTTAACTCGGCGTCACTCAGCTTCTTTAGACCGGCCTCGAAGCTATTGATTTTCTCGATGAGAGGATTGAGTGTCTTGATTTCTCGTTTGTTTGGATCTCCTAAGAGTTTTCCCAGTAACTGCATGATGGTCTATTCTCCTACCGCATGGCGTAGGTACTTACGGCGCACGGCCTTACCGTGTCCGGGGTTTCGCAAAAGAAATGATTCTTGCTAATTATTACAAAGCAATTTGTAACGGCGCTCTTGCGCCTACGGAAAGCTTGATGAATGGCTTATTTTTTTCATTATATCATACGCGCAGCCCTTTAGATCATCTTTTAAGCCTATTTGAGCAAGCCAAAAAGACAAACCTCAGGCGCTAATTTGACATAATACAAGGCCTGTCAAGCTTCGTAAATACCTGTCTTGTAGCTCTTCCAGTATAATCACTGCACCCAAAAAGGCAAGCATTTTTGCATAAGAGAAGCGCGTAAGGCGAGCTTCTCCAATCGGATTATGAGAGGAACCTGAGCATAATTACGCGTGAATACCCGCTTTGGTTGTAAGTATGGGAAAGCAGTAGGAGGATCGGCGTGCTCAGGCAGTTTCTTCGGTGATCACCAGTTGCCGGGCTTTTAAATAATGAATGAATTGTTCGCGAGCAGTTTCGACGACGGCCAGAAGCTCGCTGGAGCGTTCAATCCCAGGCTCCCACCACCAGTGGGCGATCTGCCATGTATGCTCGATTAAGCGAGAGTCGAAGCGAGCAATAAAACGGTCCTTATAAAAGACTGGCAGCACATAGTAGCCCCATTTGCGTAGATGAACCGGCTTGTACACTTCCCAGGTGTAATCAAAATCGAAAAGCTGCTTGATTGTTTTGCGATCCCAAAGCAGGCTATCAAGCGGACCCAGAAAAGTGACCTTGTCGGGCGGTGCAGGCCGTTCCAGCTTTGGAAGTAGGGAGGTAAGGAGATAGTAAGGCCAGCGTTTTTCTCCCAGGAGCACAGGCGTGACTTCTCCGCTTTCCACCAGTTCCATCATGGCGCGGGTACGTTGTTTGGCATCGCCACAGGCGCTCCAGATCGCGGCTTCTGCTGTCAGGCGCAGCAGGCCCATGGATTGCAGACGGCGCTTCATAATCCAGCGCAGGTAAGCGTCTTCATCGAGCAGGTCGGGGCGCATAAAATATTCTGGCGGAATAATGCGCTCAGGGCGGTCATAGTAGTGCCGTCCCGCGACACGGTGATGGGTAATGAGCAGGCCATTGGCCCAGAGTGCTCGCATTATCCGCTTGCTTTGAGTTGAGCCATACCAGCTATTCTGGTCGGCCATGCGGGTGCGGTCTTCGATCTCAAGTGAAGAGAGTGGTCCCTGGCGATCAATTGCCGCCAGGATAGCTGTGGCGGCTTCTGGCTCTGCCTGGAGAATCTCGCGGTCATGATAGGGATGATACCTGGCTCGAATGATGGCCCGATTGGGCCAATCGCTGCTGGGAACCAAACAGGCTTGTTTATCCCAGGCATCGTAAATCAGACGGTCGGCATAAGCAAGAGGGTGCCAGTCGTTTACCTGGTAGCCGGGGACGCGGGCCTGGAGAACCAGATCAACGTTGCGTCCAACGGGATTGAGAGGATCATACTGGACGCAGCCAAGCCGCTCAAAGACTCCCTTGATAGTGGTTGGACTCAGGTGATAATCCGCCAGAAACTGGCGAGCCTGCTGGCGGGAAACCTCAATGCTCATATACTTATCCTTGATCTGCTTTTAACGAATGGCCGTCTCCATCGTCATGTTGGATATAAATAATCGCTGTAGCCGACGAACGCTACTACGTTCGTCAGAAACGATTTATAGTTAAAGAGATATTCATCGTCATCTTTGTTATAAAGGATTTCTAACTGGATAATTGATAATCAGGAGCGCTGTTTTGAAGGCTTGCTTGTATTTTCTGTGAGTGTGTTTTTTTGCATTTGTTGATCTACGCTTGCTCCTTTGGGGGCTGTAACTCTGTAACGATCAGGTTAAAATACAAATAAAGTAAGCTCACTTGCGCCTCGTGATCGCTTTGAGTTTACCATCGAATGCGGTTAGATTCCATCCTATATCCTGGGGTATCTTTGCCAGGGAAAGAGAGAGCGTTTATGTATTTTCCGACGACGCGCGTCCTGACGGTGCTTGAATTGTTGCAATCGCATGGACGGATGAGTGGTTCGGATCTGGCGAAGCGCCTGGAAGTAAATTCACGCACAATCCGGCGCTATATTACGATGCTCCAGGATCTGGGTATCCCGGTTGAGTCTGAACGAGGTCGTCATGGCTCTTATCGCCTGCGTCCTGGCTTTAAGCTCCCTCCTTTGATGTTTACCAATGAAGAAGCGCTGGCGCTTACGCTGGGCCTGCTGGCTGCCCGTAAGTTTCATCTGATGGAGGCTGCCCCGGCAATTGAGGGAGCGCTGGCAAAGGTCGAACGTGTCTTGCCTGCCGAGTTGCAACAGCAGATCAAGGCGGTCCAGGAGACGCTTGTTTTTGATACTGACCCGGCTGAGACGCGTCCCTCGCCTGATATCATTACCCGACTTTCAATGTCGGCCCAGGCTGGTGAACGGGTCCTGCTTCGTTATCGATCCTGGCGGGGCAATGAGACCGAGCGTGAGCTTGATCCCTATGCCCTGGTCTACCAATCCAGCCGCTGGTATGCGATTGGTTACTGCCATCACCGCCAGGAACTGCGGATGTTTCGCCTGGATCGTATCATTACTATTGAGAGGCGCTTTGAGAAATTTGAGCGCCCGGATGATTTTGATCCCCTGGGCTATGTGGCGCGTTCGCTCGCGATGATGCCCTCCACCTGGTTGATTGAGATTGTCTTGGACGCGCCTCTGGAGGAGTTGCAGCAGCAACTGCCTCAGACGCTGGCAACACTCGAATTAATTGAAGAGGGTGTGCTGCTTCGTTGCTGGGCGGGCAGCCTGGAGTGGTTTGCCCTGATCTTGCTGGGTCTGAATTATCCAATGAAGATTAGGCAGCCAGCGGAGCTGAGTGATGTCTTACGCGACCTCGCAAAGAGAAGCCACGCAATCGCGGACTCTTCTGAAAATGCTGTTGAGGCCAGTCGCAGGATTGAAGCCCACTAAGCTATAACTTCGGCCTGCTTTTGTCAGGGCAGGTAAAAGGCTCCGGGAACTTCCCAGAGCCTCCTTGCTTGCGTGTGAAGGATAGTTGTCTATCTTTGGTTAATTCAGTGTCTCGATCAGTTCGCGCAAGAAGAGTTCGGCGTCGGTGATCA
>DASSXK010000501.1:0-13390 GCA_035703945.1 Ktedonobacteraceae bacterium
GATAGACTCCTGACATAGAGCACAGAATGAGTCGAACTGAGATGTTTGTCAGGCTACAAGATACCTGCTTTATTTGCTCTATATTTGCAAGGAGATTGCTTTGACGGAGGGCTAAACTACATCTCTATCACTGAATAACTATTCTAATAGAGTGAAGAAAATGTGGCAGTCGCGCCACATCTCGTGCCCTTTTATTATACCACAGATAGGCCTATTAGCAAAGTAAAAAGGGTCGAGTGTGGTCGCACTCGTAGGAGTGTCAAACCTCACACTCGACCCTTAATAAGTCCTCTGTCCCGTTTTGGTGAGAAGGCTACTCTTCTCTGCTGCTACCGTATGACTGAGCCACCATCTTCTTAAAAAGATAGCTGCCTCGGTAGATAGCGAGATTAATAGCGATTCCCCATTGGAATTCCCTGCGCTGACGGCATTCCTTGTGCGGAGCCTGGCATCGGGATACTGTTTGGCATGTTCATGGGAGTCAGGTTGGTGGTACAGTAAGGGCAGAATGACCAGCGAAGCTCCAGCAAGCGCTCACATTTCGGGCAGGGCCGTTTGAGCTTCTGACCGCAAGAGGGGCAGACCTGGAAGTCGCCTTCAATACGGGCATGGCAGTTGGTGCAGGTTTGGCGCTCTGTCATCTCAGCCAGCAGGGATTCTTCTTCAAGCTGGCGCTCATAGATCTCGGCCAGGGTCTGGCGAGGACGCAGGATAAGATAAATAAATAGACCACCGATAAAGAAGACTGCAACCAATGCTGATGCCAGCATCTGGAAGGTAAAGTCCTGGGTTCTGGACCGAATGTCTCGCCATGTCCATACAACCAGACTGATCCAGAAGATAACTGTAAAGGCAACCAGGAAGGCAACGACATAGCCCAATGCATTTGTGAGCGTGTCGAGAATATTATTTGCCGCAAAGACTATAGAAAAATTTTCTAACACCGAAGCAACGCCCCTTTCAAGAATATATATTGTGCTCAGTACTTTTACAACGTATACGGTAGTCACATTGGCAACAAACTAGGACTAAGAGACACTGTTTTCTTGTATTGTCAATGGAAATTTACAAAAACACGACTGCTATCCATAGAATGAATAGAATTGCCTGTGACTGTTTTTTCATTTTGATTATTCAAACAATAAGGTGAAAATTCCTCCACTACGAATTTTCATGGAAAGTGGGCCAGAGTTTGTACCATCCCAGGAGATTTGTTTTTCTTTCTTTTCTTGTAAGTTTGCCACAAATGCAGTCGTACAGGCAAGCCCTGGGGTGATTTTTGACTCTATTGTACTGTCAGAGGGATTATAAAGTCGCACTATAAGCTGATCATTTGTGGGATTTTGCGCCCTTTTGATTGCACTGACAACTACTGATGATGGTTCCACTGTCAGTAAACAGACGTGATGAGATAGCTTGCCTGCGTGAATATCTGTCACAACGACACGAACCGGCAGGTTGAAAGCCTGGGCTTCCCGGAGGACAAGGGCCTCTTCAGCCTGCCAATCTCCCTGATGGGGTACGAGGGCATAATCAAATGTTTGCTGGCCCAGACATTGGGCCTCGGGCGTGTATTCCATCGGGCCAGCATGTCCACGTCGGGTTGAGAGATCTCCACGTGAGAGCCATTCAATGGAACGCAGCAGCGTTACGGCAATTGCTTGCTGATTGCTTGCCAGGCCGGGCTGATTTTCTACAACCTCGCCTTCTGGCAGGCCGCGATTGAGTACGGCCAGCCCATGTATTCCATCGCTGGCATCGACAAAGCGTTTTTGCGGGAAGGTATTGCCTGGTGCTTCTGCCCATGATGTGACATCTGCTGGTTGAATCTGGGCAACGGGACGTGTTCGAACTTCGAAGGTGCCTTCGGTCGCAATCTCATCAACTCTGTACGGTAGAGGGAAAAGTACCCGTAGTCGATGGTCCCTGGCCTGATTGTCGATGGTCGTGTGGAAGTCGATGCGCCGAACGCCTGGCGTAAGTGTCACTTCGCTGACAATCGAACATTCAGCGGCCTCAGAGCTTCGCTGGTTGCGATCCTCTGTGCAGGCCCGGGGAAGCGACCAGTTGCTGCTGATGCGCAAGGTCGATTTTGTCGTGTCATCCCGGAGCAGTTCGATACGTGGTGCCGAGTGTGGTTGTCCGATCAATTTGTCCTCCGCAAGCGGGGGACAGTAGGTATAGAGATCGCCGACGTCTCCACCATCGACAAAGCGCTGCTGACCCGCATAGATCTGGCCTGTCTGTTTATCTGTAATCGTCAGGGTCCCGTCCTGTGGATCGACTGTCACGTGGTAAAAGCTGTTCTCGATGCCTGTAGATGGGCTGGCAGGGGTTGTCCCTGCTTTCAAGGTGTCTGTTGGCTGCGAAAGGCCGCGAGGGAAGGCCCAGAAGGTTTTAATGCCGTAAGCTGGCAGATTGGTGGCGACAAATTCGATCGTGGCGCGAGTTGCATCAACAACTGAGAACTCAAGGGCGTGGATGGCTTTATCGTCGAGTAATGCCAGAATCTGGCGCTCGCCGGCATGCAGCGTTGGCACGTCAGTTTTTACCTGTCCGGGAGGTGAAAGCGTAAATTCGATGCGCTCAACTCCAAGGATATAGCCTTTTTCACGATGGATATGAGTGATCTCTCGACTTCCTTCAGGAATGTTGAGATTGGAGAAAATGACCTTCTCGGCCAGCTTGAGCAGGTCGCCTGGAACTTTAATGTCGGACAGGGTTACGGCGGCGACCATATTTTCATGCGTGATTGTCAAGCTACCAAGCTGCGGACGTTCCTGTGAGAGTATCTGAAATGGCTGGGCCTGCTGCTGTTCATCAAGGAGCTGAAGTTGTTGTAGATTTCCTGGTAGCGAGATCCTGGCCTGGACAGTGGCTGTTCGGGGACCAGGAGCCTGATTGAAGACGATGATTGGCAGGGGATGCCCATTGCTGGCATCTGCCTGGAAGGGCGGATGGGTATCAACGTCTGAAACAATCTGTGCCAGGGCCTGGGTCACAAGGTCATCTGCAATCTGCTTGCCCTGGGCGAAGCGAGCGGCATTCTCGCGATGGACCTGGTCGATGCTGCACCCACAGATACTATCATGTGGATGATTTTGCAGAAGATATTTCCAGGCCAGATCGATAAATGTGCGTGGATAGGGATGGCCCAGCTTCGAAGACCAGGCTGTGAGAGGCTCAACCCAGTGCTCCAGTAGGTGTTCAAGCTCGTTATTCTGTTGCTTGATCCACATGCGGGTAGAGAGGACTCCTGGTAACAGGTGGGAGTACTGGCTGCTGCGCATTTCGCCGCTTAAGGTTTGAAAATTGGCCTGGCCTGGCCGGATGGCTTCGATATATTGCGGTAGCGTGCCAAATCGCACATCAAGCCCTTCCAGATGGTGAGTGTGGTGCTTTTCCGAGGTGTTGCTTTCTGAGCTTTCGGCCTGATGGGTCAGAATTTTTTCATGCTCGGGCTTGAGTTGGATGAGCTGCTCATGGCTGGCTTTGATGACAGCGGGCAGGCCCGCCTGAGGCTCCAGATGATCGGAGCCGTTCATAAAGAGCAGCGTGTTAGATGTTGCTTTCGGCAAAAGATTTGCCGCCAGAATCTCAACGCGGGTGGCGAATTCAGCAGGATTGAGTGGGAGAATACGCGCATTTGAATAGCCGATCGGATCGGCAAGATGAGCAACTATGATGGTTGTACCATCGGGCGCGCTCCAATTGAATTCGCTCCGATGGGCTTCCGCGCCGACGCCACGCCAGAAGACGGCGTTGTCGATTCCAAAGCCCTGGAGGATCTGAGGAAGCTGCGCGATATGGCCAAAACAATCGGGTACATAGCCAACACGCATCGGCTCACCGAACTCAGCCGCTTTTTGTAGGCCGCGTTGCAGGTTACGGACAAGGGACTCGCCGCTTACCAGGAATTCATCGGGTTGAAGATACCAGGGACCGACAAGAATCCGACCTTCTTGTGTATAGTGCTTTAAACGTCCTTCCTGCTCAGGGCGAATTTCCAGATAGTCATCCAGTACTATTGTCTGACCATCAAGCATAAAATAGCTGAAATCGGGATCGTGATCCATAATATCGAGCAACTTATCGACAGTGCGCACGAGGCGCATCCGAAATTGTTGGAAGGTCTGGTACCATTCGCGGTCCCAGTGTGTATGAGGAACAATAATAACTGTATAGTTTGTAGTTAACTCGCCCATATTTCCTCGCGTTTCCCATTGCAAGCTACCAGGGAGGTTGCTTGGTGTCGTCAGCAACGCCGCTCGATCGTGGCGAAAATAAATGGCATTGTGCAACATTATAGCCGATATTCGGATAATTTTACAGATTGCATCCTGATTGATCCTACCCTTACAATATAAACGCCTGAAAGCAACCTTTGGATTGGTTCCTGCGTATACTACTTGCAAGCAAGCAAACGTATTGGGCAGATCGAGAGGTCTGATGGGAAGATTTCTGGTAACTGAGAGGTTACCAGTAAGTGTATACAGATAGAATAAGTTTGAGCCCATCTGTTTGTTAGATCGCAGAACGAGCATACCCGTTCATGAGTGTTTAAGTGTAGAAAGTCAGCTATTCTGGCGGGTAGAATGAGATGCCAGATCAGAAGTCATATAAACTTTAGTGACTAAATTGCCTTTCTGATACGTTTCAATAAAAGAGACATATCTACGTTTCATGAAAAAAGAGGTAGATTGACACCCTAAATTGCAGAGGGTATCATGATCATGATAGAACAAAGTGTGTCTACATATACCAATGTATGTTACATTGACAAACATGCAGATTGAACTGCGGGGCCAGAGTCCGATGATTTAAAGATGCTCCTTTCCCCGCCTGTCATTTGGAACAATGGTGATTTTTGAATGTATAGATTAGAAATGATGCTTTTCCTAGAGGAGGTTGCGAATGGCTGGTGGTAGCTACACCAGATCCCCTTATCCACAAGACGATGCCGATTATACGCGACCAGTAACGCGTCGTGCTACTCGTATATTAGAAGTGGTAGAGGCCGATCAGGTGCCGAGAAGAAGCTGGTCACCGTCAACTGTGGCACGCCCAACACGGGTCCTGGAAATCTATGACACTCCTTTGCAAAAGCATCGGCCCTGGCTAGTACCGATTATAGTCTGTTCCATTGGCGTGATTGCTGTATTGCTGGTTCTGATTTCGGCTGGACTTTACCAGAATCCGAACACCAGGGGAGAGGTGATCAATTTTCAGGGAGGCGGAGCCTATTCTATTCAGGTGGGTGGATCTGCCAGCGCGGTGAGTAAGTGGCAGAAGAGTAATCAGCCGTTGCCACTCCAGAATCCGGTCATTCAGAGTAGAGGTCCCTACTCTGTTTTAGGGAAGCCAACCCTGTCGGTTGCAAGGATTAACCAGATTATGGCGGCCTATCATTCACCTGCGGCGGGTAAGGGCCAGACCATGTATGATCTGGGAGTGAAGTATGGAATTGACCCGGCTGTGGCGCTGGCCTTCTTCTTGCATGAAAGCACGATGGGAACAGCCGGTGAAGCTCGGATTACCTACTCGCTCGGAAATATTCGTTGTACGCAGGGTTTCCCCTGTCCCGACGGATATACGCACTATCCAAGCTGGGAAGTCGGTTTTGAGCAATGGTACAAGTTGATGCGTAACCTCTATATTGCTCAATGGGGGAAGACGACGTTTGAAACGATTATTCCGACCTATGCGCCCCAGGCCGATAATAATGACGAGGCTGCCTATATCAGATCGCTGAAACATTCGTTGGATGTCTGGCACTCTGGTGGAATCGTTGTGTACTAGCACCAGTTAAGACTGCGATGATACCGCTTTACCGCTACCTTGCGTAAAGCGGTATTTTTTTGTGCTGTTTTCCCGAAGGAAACTGAAACTTGGCTTTCTAAGAGGGACGATGGCGGGCGCTAATCAGACCTTGATCCAGGGCTTTGCTTAAAGCTTCGGTACGGCCGGAAACATTGAGCTTCTGGTAGATGTTGGCAAGGTGGAAATTGACGGTTCGCTCGCTGACATTCAGGGCGCGGGCAATCTCTTTGTTGCGCATGCCTCGTGCCAGCAGATTGAGTACCTCCTGCTCGCGGGTTGTCAGGGTATCCGGCGCGATTTCTCCACGCATCTGGCGGCCAAAACGGGTGATCAGGCGGCCCGCGATCTGTGGTTGGATCAGGACCTCGCCGCGAGCGACGGTGCGGATAGATTCGGCCAACTCGTCGGGGGCGATATCCTTGAGGACATAGCCATCGGCTCCGGCCCGCAGGGTGTCATAGAGATCATCTTCGCGGTCCTGGGTTGTCAGGAGCAGGACACGGGTTTCGGCGTTCAGTTGTTTGATCTGGCGCAGGGCTTCGATGCTTTGACTGTTGGGAAGCTGCATATCCATCAGGACGACCTGAGGACCCAGCTCCAGGGTTTCGCTCACGGCTTGAAGACCATCGGCGGCCTCGCCAATAATTTGAATGTCGCGATAGTTTTGGAGCAAATAATGTAAGCCTGCTCGTGTCATTGCCTGGCTTTCAACCAGCAGGACTGTGATTGTTTTCTCTGGCAGAGGTGCAGGCTGGACCGCCTCTGGAACTGACGGCGTTGCATTTTGAGCTTGATAGGGCAGACGAGCCTGAATACGTGTGCCTGTCTCTATGGAGCTATGGCTTTCGACCGAGCCGCCAAGATGTTCGACCCGGTGCTTGATATCCTCTAATAATATCTGCGAGTTGCTGGCGACATTGTTGAAGGGGGGGATATCGAGTCGTTGACTATCATCTTCGAGTTCGCGGCTTGTGCCATCGTCCTCGATGCTCAGTTGCACCTCTTCTGGGCCGTAAGCTAGAACGAGCCGGATGCGATGGGTGCCCAGGTGCTGCTGGATTTGATAGAGAGCCTCCTGGGTAATGCGATAGAGCAGGTGATTGGTCAGAGTCGTAAGAGGTTTGGCTTCTCCCGTGATGCTGATACGGCTGAACAAGCCAAGCTTTTCGGCGGCCTCTTCCACGAGCAAGGAGAGGGCTTCTCCCAGGCTCAGACCCTTCAGATTGGTCAGACCGTTGCTGTCTTGAGCTGCACGCAGTTCGTGCAGGAGGAGCCAGAGCATCTGCTTAAGGTCGTCCAATTGCAGGCGCAGGGAAGGCAGATCAAGACCTTTCCAGGTTTTGTCTGTATTATCTGGTGAGACCTGGGCCTGTAAAGCATTGAGCTGAATCATCATGGTGCTGAGCGTCTGGATGATGCGCTCAGGCTCACCTGATGTGGAGGGAGTCGTTTCGCTGACCTCTGAAGTGCCTTGTTGCATTACAAGCCTTTCTAGTAGTATTTCACTACTGGCTGCCCTTAATTGGAGGTGGTTGGAACTGCCAAAACGATATGTCCATCCTGAGCCTCGATCTTGAGTTCAGCTCCCTCAGTGATCGAGCCATCCAGGAGAGAGCGGGCAATTCTGTTCTCGATCTCCTTTTGAAGCACGCGTTTGAGTGGGCGAGCACCATACTGGGGATCATAGCCCTGGCTGGCCAGCAGCTCCAGCGCCTCGTTGGAGATGCTCAAACTGATGTGACGGTCGGCCAGGCGTGGCAGGAATCGCTCGATCTGGATGCTAACGATCTCTTTGATCTGGCTGCGTGTAAGCTGGTGGAAAACCACAACTTCGTCGATACGGTTGATGAATTCCGGTCGGAAGCCCTCCTCGCGCAAACGCTGGCGGATTGTCCGCTGGACCTCATCTTCATCCATGCCATCATATTCCAGCAGCCAGCGATAGCCGATGTTACTTGTCATAATAATCACTGTGTTTTTGAAATCGACTGTGCGACCCTGACCATCCGTGAGGCGACCATCGTCGAGCAGTTGCAGCAGGGCATGGAAGATTTCGGGGGCGGCCTTTTCGATCTCGTCGAACAGCACGACGCTGTAGGGATGGCGGCGGACCTGCTCGGTGAGTTGTCCTCCCTCTTCGTAGCCGATATAGCCGGGAGGCGCTCCAATCAGGCGGGAGACGCTGTGTTTCTCCATGTACTCTGACATGTCGATGCGTACGAGGGCCTGCTCGTTGTCAAAAAGGAATTCGGCGAGGGCGCGGGCCAGTTCGGTTTTTCCGACGCCGGTGGGTCCCAGGAAGAGAAAACTTGCCAGGGGACGATTGGGATCTTGCAAGCCGGCACGGGAGCGGCGAATGGCATCCGAGACGGATTCGAGGGCAATCTCCTGTCCCACGACGCGTTTACGCAGCCGTTCTTCCATATGAAGAAGCTTTTGAACCTCGGCCTCCATCAACCTTGAGAGGGGGATATGGGTCCATTTGGAGACGATCTCGGTAATATCCTCCGCGTCCACTTCTTCTTTAAGCATGCGTGAGCTTTGGATATTCATCAGTTGGGATTCCAGAGCCGATATCTGGCGGTGGAGATCGGGAATCGTACCATAGCGCAGGCGGGCGACCTCTTCAAAGTTGGCTTCGCGTTCGGCGCGGTCCATTTCCACCTGGGCCTGGTCTATCTCCTCTTTCAAGCGGCGGATCGCCTCGACTGGCTCGCGTTCACTGGCGAGGGAGAGCTGAAGCGTGTGCAGGCTCTCCTGCAAATTGGCGATCTCCTGCTGGACCTTGCTGCGACGGTCGCGACTGGCCTGATCGGTTTCTTTCTTTAGAGCTTCATCCTCAATCTGAAGTTGACGGATACGGCGGTCGAGAGTATCAATTTCAGAAGGTGTGCTATCCAGTTCGACGCGGCGGTGGCTGGCGGCCTCGTCAACCAGGTCGATGGCTTTGTCTGGAAGGAAACGATCAGTGATATAGCGATTGGAGAGGAGGGCGGCGGCCACAAGGGCACTATCCTGAATACGGACGCCGTGATGGATCTCATAGCGCTGTTTCAGGCCACGCAGAATACTGATTGTATCCTCAACGGAGGGTGGCTCGACCAGCACAGGTTGGAAGCGGCGTTCCAGGGCGGCATCTTTTTCGATATGTTTGCGATATTCGTCCAATGTGGTTGCACCGATACAATGGAGTTCGCCGCGTGCCAGCATCGGTTTGAGCATATTAGAGGCGTCCATTGCGCCCTCGCCAGCGCCGGCCCCGACGAGGGTATGTAGCTCGTCAATGAAGAGGACAATGCCGCCTTCAGAGCTGATAACTTCCTTCAGGACGGCTTTGAGGCGCTCTTCAAATTCGCCACGGAATTTGGCTCCGGCTACAAGGGAGCCCAGGTCCAGCGTAATCACCTGTTTACCGGCCAGGGTTTTGGGGACATCGCCGCGTACGATCCGCTGGGCCAGTCCTTCGACAATCGCGGTTTTTCCAACGCCGGGTTCACCGATCAGGACAGGGTTGTTTTTTGTGCGGCGGCTTAGCACCTGGATGACGCGCCGAATTTCCTCATCGCGTCCGATCACGGGGTCAAGTTGTCCAGCTTCGGCCATCTCGGTGAGATTGCGGCCATAGCGTTCAAGGGCCTGGTATTTGTTTTCCGGATGGGGATCGGTGACGCGCTGGGCACCACGAATAGAGGTCAGGGCTTTGAGCACATTGTCGCGAGTCAGACCGGCGGAGCGCAAGGCATAGATCGCTTCACTGTCTTTCTCCTCGAACATTGCCAGGAGGATATGCTCGACGCTTAAATATTCGTCTTGAAAGCGGTCCATTTCTCTCCAGGCATTTTCCAGGACAGCACGGAGCCGTGGGGAAATGGATGGCTCACTGCCACCATAGACGGTGGGGAGGGCTTTAATCGCGTTTGTGACGATCCTCTGAGCGGTAGACAGGTTGCCGCCAACTTTCTGGATAACCTGCTGTACAACGCCGCCTTCCTGCACAAGCAGAGCCGAAAGGAGATGTTCTACCTCGATCTGGCTGTTGTTGCTGCGTTTTGCGTAGTCATTTGCTTCACTGAGCGCCTGTTGAGCTTTATCGGTAAAACGATCGACATTCATCGTATTCCCCCTTCCCTGTGTCGCATTTCTTTCTTTATTATAACATTCTTGAGTTATTGTTAGCAATGAAGTGAGTGTATGACTATCAAGTTTTTTGATGCTTGCTCTCGTAAGCTATAAAGGTGGCAAGGTGAAGAAAGTGCGTTGTTGAATCCTTAAATCTGGCAGAAAAAGTGAGGGAAAAGAGATGATAATGAAGCCTGGGAAGCCTGAATAGCAACGTTTTGTCTGGAAGCAAAGTAGATCTCTTGTAGAAGACAGCGAGAATAATTGAATCTGCCTTGCTAAAGAGATCTACTTTAGATGAGGCTGCTCAAGCTGGAAATTCTTCCTGAAACAGAAGAGAGGTATCGCTTAAGTCTTAGCGATCTTCGGCCGCTTCTTTTTCTTTGGCCGCTCCATCAAGCATTTCGTTGGAAATAAGCTCAAAAGCACTGGCCCATGAATCTTGCATCTGTGGCGTAAATTGATCTTTAAGCGTCTGATGAAACGTGGCAATCAGACAAGAGCCAACGACTGGATAGTGTTCAGCCGCCGCGCCATAGCGTTTGTGACGTGCACCCAATTTATGGAGAGTTGGGGTGAGATTATCGCCAGCTTCGACACCGGCTATGACAGCCGCAAGCGTTGCCATCAAGCTGGAGTATTGTCTATCCCAGTCGGTATTTGCAAACAGGGCCCTGGCATCCGGGAAGGTTGAGAAAAGGATTGAATAGAAAGTCTTAGCGAAAATCGGCCGATCAGGAATAAGTTCAAAACTTAGTTTCAGTTGTAGGACATCCATGTAAAGTTCCTTTCTTGCAATGACAAGGCTTATATATCCGCTAACAGCAAGGCTCTGAGAGATCTCAGAAACAAGATCGCTAGGACGATTCAGGAGTTCAGCGATACGCATAACATCCCGATATCCATCGGACAACAAATAAACCTGGCGTGGAATTCGCTCCCAGTTGGTAAGCCATAATGTATCATGAGAGGTAAGCTTTTCTCCATGCGGGGTTCGTATTGGTACAAGTTGATGAGTATTGATAATCTGTTCCCTCCTAAAACATGGGCCGAGAGAAGCTGTACGGGTCCTCTTTCCGTCAGCGACGCATCAAAAGTAGCCGATCAATTGGCCCCCCATGAATATTGATACCCTATATCCTATCATTATTGATACGCTATGACGAAAAATACCCAAAAGTAATAGTTTAATAGGGTAATGCCCCAAAACAAATGATGGGCTTTTCATAGAGTTATTGCTGTGTTTCGTTTGTACTTAAAACAATCAACCTTTGGAATTGAGACCCAAACGGTCTAGAAAGCGATACATTTGTACATTGGTTGAGCATAATGCTGTCGAAGATGTTATAATCCGTACAATCTCGGAATGAGATAAGGTAATGCAAGGTGTCGAATTCAAGAAAACAAGATGTGATGCAGGAAGCTATGCAAAAAGTTTTTCTGGAGACAGAGCAAAAGGTAAGCGAGCGTGTGAGCCAGCTTGCCAATGCGATTGAGAGTCTCTTATTTGTCTCTGGTCGTCCTTTAGAGTATGGAGAACTGCGGAAGCTCTTAAACGTAGATGATACGAACCTGGAGCGGGCTGTGCGCGCATTGGCGGCCTTTCTGGAGGAGCAGCGGAGAGGGATTCGCTTGCAGTTATTGGGTCAACAGGTACAGCTTGTGACAGCGCCGGAAAATGCGCGCTATGTCGCGGCGCTGTTGGGGTTGCCGATGACGGCAAAGCTGACGAATGCCGCGCTGGAGACTCTGGCTGTGATTGGGTATCGTCAACCGATTACGCGAGCGCAGCTTGAAGCGGTGCGCGGTGTGAATAGTGACCGCGCCCTGGCAAGTCTTGTACAGCATGGTCTTGTAGCCGAAGTTGGGCGAGCCGCGACGGTTGGTCGTCCCGCACTTTTTGCGACGACACCCGAATTTTTGCAGCAGTTTGGCCTGACCAGCCTCGAACAACTCCCATATATTGACCTTCAGAAACCTCCAACCCCGCTGATTGAAGAGGAATCGACCCTGGAAGAGGAAATAAAATAATGCGTCTAGGCCGTCATATGCCGACAAACTCCAGGCCTGTCCTGGCTGCTGCCACTGCGAAGAAACTTGGTTGTGAGGCGATTCAAATATTTGGGAGCAATCCGACCGGCTGGCAGATGCCGGCAGACAATCTCTCTGCCTGTACTGCCTTCGCAGAAGCAGCGAAGCTTTACGAACTTGATCCTGTGGTGCTGCATGCTCCCTATCTGATTAACCTGGCATCGCCTGAAGAAGAGAACTGGATGCGTTCCTATCGCTTGCTGGTGTGGACGATGCAACGAGCCGCATTGCTAGGAGGAACGCAAGTTGTGGTGCATATGGGAAGCCACAAAGGAGCGGGCCTGGAGGGCGGCATCGAACGCTCGGCGGACGGGATTCTCTCTATGCTTGCCGAAACCCCGGAGAGTGTCATGGTCCTGCTGGAAAACGGAGTCGGTACAGGTAATATGCTGGGAAAGAACTTTGAGGAGATTCAGGCTGTCCTGGAGCGTATTCCCAGCTCAGATGGGCGCGTTGGAGTCTGTTTGGATACCGCTCACCTGTGGGGGGCTGGTTACGATGTATCCTCGTCAGAAGCTGTGTTGGAAGTCTTGCAGCAATTCGACCAGATTGTAGGTTTGAAACGGCTCAAGGTTCTACACTTGAATGACTCGCTCAAATTGTTGGGGAGTCAACGCGATGGGCATGCACGTTGGGGCGAGGGGCAGATTGGAACAGGCGGGCTGCGTTCACTGTTAACCGATGCCCGCCTGCAACATGTGGCTGCGTTAATGGAGACCCCTATCAAGCTAACCGATCAGAAAAAAGAAGATTGGGAACACGACCGAGCGCATTTTCAACTGGTAGAGAGCTTCAGAACCCCTGATTCGGATCTTCCCTTGCAAGAAGCATCCAGCTAACAGGTGTGCTTGAAGTGGTTGGTGTTTGTGTTTTGTTGACTGTGGGCGTACTCGTTCCGGTTACACTGGCCGCCTGCACAAGTAGATTTATAGTAATCGGAATGGACCCCAGGCTCTGCCCGTTCGCGGTATCGGTGGCTGTGATATTTATTGTGCTGGTGTAGCTCTGGGCTACCAGGGTTGTAATATTCAGTCCAACGCTTAGCGTTCCACTTCCTCCTCCATTGATCGTTGCCTGATTGGGCGTTGGCATAACCCAGGCATCTGGCCCGGATACTTGCCACTTCACCTGTTGACTACAACCGGAGCTGGCTGTAAGCGTAACAGTTTGGGCGCTTGGATTTGGAGAGCCTACCGTTGCAGTAAAATTCAACTGGCTGCCGCTGATTGTAAAGGTGCAGGGAGCCAGAATATGCAGCCCAACCGAGATTTTTTCCCCGGTGAGCGACCTACCATTTGCATCGGTGGCTCTGAGCGTGATCGTTCCTGAGTAATCCCCAGTCGCAAGACCAGCCGTATTA
>DASSXK010000522.1:0-4054 GCA_035703945.1 Ktedonobacteraceae bacterium
CACTATTATCAATTACTCCTTGGTTAATCTTCTCAAGGAAGCGGGCAGCTAACCAGCTTTGCTCGCTTCCTTGAATTGGACAACATATTATCCCCAGAAAATGTGATCTTCCTCACAATCTCTATTTCAGGTGAAAAATTCTCCTCGAATTGCTGAGTAAAAGGGAATTGTTGCGTTATAATAGAGGCGCGTGTTGGTTGTGAGAGCATGTTTTTTGTCGCTTGATATATATACTGGCGGGGCTGTTCAAGCGGAATAAAGATCTAAATGCTTGTAAATAATAGTCTGATGCTTCGAGTATCAATTGCTCTTTAACATATGTTTAACCGGGAGATAACATATGTGTCCTATGATGAAAGCCGGACTAATCCTTTTAGATATTCCTGATTAATTTTTAACATGCGGAAAGCGAGGACGGCAACCGGATGGTCCCCAGGATGGGACTATGAAGGTGCTATAAAAATGTAATGGGAATGGCCGGACCTTCAAACATTTGTGCCAACTGTGGTACGAACAATGCTCCAGGTGAGCAATTCTGTGCCAATTGTGGCTACGCATTGAATAGCAACACTTCCCAGGCAACAATTGCCGGGATACCTGCTGGTACTACTTCTGGCGTTGGCAGAAGAGTAACAGGGGCTTTGAGCGCGAATGCGATCCTGGCGGGACGGTATCGCATTGATCGTCTGGTGGGCAAGGGTGGCTTTGGGGCCGTCTATCGAGCCTATGATGACCATTTTCAGGCCCAGCGCGTAGTTGCGATCAAGGAATTGAGTGAGGCCCAACTTGCTCCTCAGGAGAGGGCGAGCGCCCTGGAAGACTTTCGGCGCGAGGCAAACCTGCTGGTGACTCTCAGTCATCCCAATTTGCCAAATGTGAGCGACTTTTTTGAGGACGGCGGAAAAGCCTACCTGGTGATGGAATTCATCGAAGGACGCTCGCTTGAGAAGGTGCAGGATGACGAGGGTGGTCCTTTGAATGAGGAGCAGGTGATGGCGTGGGCGTTGCAACTTTGCGATGTACTGGCGTACATGCATTCTCGCCCCAAACCGGTGATTTTTCGGGATATGAAACCTTCGAACGTCATGTTGACGGTTGACGACCAGATCAAGCTGATTGACTTTGGCATTGCACGCGTGTTTAAATCAACTTCGGCCAAAGATACAACGCTACTGGGATCACAGGGCTATGCGCCGCTTGAGCAATATGGACGCGGCCAGAGCGATGCCCGCTCCGACATTTATGCGCTTGGGGCGACCCTTTATGATCTCCTGACGAAAACGCGTCCTGCGGATGCCCCTATGCGCAGAATTAACCCATCGCTCTTTCAAACTCCTCGCCAGTTGCAACCAAATCTTTCTTCTGCGACCGAGCGGATTGTCCTCAAAGCAATGGAGAATGAGCCTGCTGATCGCTTCCAGTCTGCCTCCGAGATGTATCAGGCGATCCTGAACTCTGGTGTTGTTACTGTGAATAGTAATCTACGAACGGTGGTAACTCCTCAGCATCTGAATAGCGCAGGGTTTGCAGCCACCACTCCTCAAACCTATCAGGGGACAAGCGGGGGGGCAAAGTCTCCAACGCTGCCAGGAGGGATTGCGCCTTATCCAAGAACGCCTTTGCCACCCACGCCCGGGTCGGTGCCTTCGCAAACGAGTGGTAGTGGTAAAATACCGCGTCGAAGCTTCTTAATCGGTGGGGCAAGCATTGTTGCGCTTGCGGCTGTCGGAGGCACCGGCCTTTATGCTTATGAACATAATAAATCTTCCAATACTACCACGGGAACTTCTGGGGCCGGTACACTTTCAATTACCTTTGCCTATAGCACGGAGAAGGATAACTGGATGAATACGGCTATCCCGGCATTTAACGCCAGTAATACGGTGGTTGATGGCAAGACTGTTCAGGTTACGGGACAATCTTTTGCTTCGCTTGATGGACGCACGAAGATTATCGCTGGTCAGTTGAAGCCAACTGCCTGGTGTCCGGCCAGTGATCTGGAACTAAATCAATTGGCGGATGCCTGGTCTGGGAAGCATAACGGGCAATCGATTTTGTCTTCAGAGCAGAATCTGCTGCCAATGTCGCTGGTCTATAGCCCGCTGGTCTTTGCGGTCTGGGCGGATCGGGCCCAGATTCTGCTACAGAAATATGGTTCAATCGACTGGCCCGCAGTTCATTCAGCCCTGGCTGCTCCAGGTGGCTGGAAAGATCTGGGTGGGCAGGCGAATTGGGGACTGGTCAAGTTTGGTCAGACGCGCCCGGATCAGTCCAATAGCGGCCTGTTGACGATTACCTTGCTGGCATATTCTTACTTCAAAACGCAGCGCAACCTCTCCTTAGAGCAGGTTAATGATCCGCATTTCCTGCAATACTTTAGCGATATTGAAGGGGCCGTCCAATCCTTCGGCCGGAGCAGTGGAACGTTCCTGGAGAAGGTGGTAATTCAACAGGGCGAGGCGGCCTATGACATCATCACGACCTATGAGAATCTGGTGTTGACCTATCAACAAGAGGCGATTCAGCGCAATAACCAGATGTTGAAGCCTTTTTACCCGGGCTTGAATATTGTGAGCAATCATCCTTTTGCGATTCTACAGACGGATTGGGTTAATGCCTCTGAGCAGAAGGCGGCGATTGCTTTCCGGGACTTCTTGCTCTCTCCTGCTCAGCAGAGGGTGGCGTTGGCGAGTGGCTTCCGTCCGTCAAATCCAGCGGTAAAAATGACCGATAACGTGGCTGGGAATGTCTTTTTGAAACAGCCAGCGGGCTTAAATATTCCTGCAAACATTCAGCCGCTTGCTCAGCCGCCCTCTGGACAGGTGATTGATGGGCTCCTGAGCCAGTGGATGACACGCTATAAAGACGCCGCGACAACTTCGGGGGGCTGATTGAAGACGATAAACATAAAGCAAAAAAGTTTGTCTGGCAAAAATTTTCGTCAGGATAGAGATATGAGAAAATCTTCTACTTTTAATGTGCATAGTGTCCTTATGACACGGGGCTCGCTTCTTTTGCAGTGGACTCTGGGGATGCTTTGCCTCGCTGTGGGACTGAGCGCTTGCCTGGGAAGTACTCCTCCGCAAAACAATGCAAATGGTACTGCACCTGTCACGCCTGGCTCGCCTGTTGCCTGTACCTCTCGCTCCTCGCAGCCGGTGACGCTGAACTTTACCTATAGCAGTGAGAAAGAAGCCTGGATTAAAGATGTTGTAGCGGATTTCAACAGTCGCAATTTTGCGGCTTGTGATGGTCCGATAACCGTCAATGCTACCCCAGCCGGATCGGGACAATCGATGCAGGATATCGTCAGTGGTAAACTAAAACCCGATATGTGGAGTCCCGCTGGTGGCGTCTGGCTTTCGATCTTGAATGCACGTTGGCAAGAGAAGAATAACAATAGCACGATCGTGGGCACGAGCGCGACCGATACTCCGTCCCTGGTTTCCAGTCCGGTGGTAATTGCGATGTGGAAGCCAGAGGCGGAGGCACTGGGCTGGCCCAATAAGCCGATTGGCTGGTCTGATATTGCGGCCCTGAGTACGAATCCTCGTGGTTGGGCAGCCTACGGACACCCTGAATTTGGCGATTTCAAATTCGGACATACCCACCCGGCGTATTCTAATTCGGGGCTGGATGCGATCATCGCGATGAACTATGCTGCGGCCAACAAGGTTCGTGGCCTGACAACGGATGATGTGTCTGCGAGCAAGACGAAGGATTTTGTCTCAAACGTTGAAAGTTCGGTGATTCATTATGGTGATAGCACGGGCTTCTTCGCGGATAAGATGTTTTCCAATGGACCATCGTATCTGAGTGCGACGGTCATGTACGAAAATCTGGTGGCCGAGGCGAACGATGGCAAGACCTACCCTCACCTGGCTTTTCCGGTAGTGGCGATCTATCCCAAAGAAGGGACATTTTATAGCGACCATCCCCTGGCAACGCTGAATGCCAACTGGGTGACGCCTCAGAAAAGGGCAGCGGCCGCCGTTTTGCAAAGGTTCTTGCTCGATACGCCTCAGCAGAAGAAAGCTTTGCAGTATGGGTTTCG
>DASSXK010000541.1:0-2062 GCA_035703945.1 Ktedonobacteraceae bacterium
GCGATGCGGGTGCTTCGATCATTTTGGCGTCCAGGCTTTATGGCGATAATGATTACTCCGCTCACGATAGCTACTGTTCCAAACAATGTCAGGGGGGTCGGATGTTCATGCAATAGCAAGATTGCTGCAATCGTTGCAAGCAATGGCCCCGTTCCTCGTGCAACTGGATAGACCAGTGAAAGATCTCCTGCTCGATAGCCACGCTGAAGTATCAAAAAATAGGCCAGTTCCAGAAAGCCGCTGACTATAATAAATCCCACTCCCTGAAGGGAGAGTCCGGTGTGGGTGAGTAACACAAAGAGACAGACGAAGGGGGCGAAGATTACAAGCGCGAATAGATCATAAAGCCAGGTGAATGAAGCTCCACCCTGCGCCCGCTTGGCCAGAAGATTCCAGGTGGCATGGAGCACTGCCGAGAGCAAAATAAGCCCAACTGCCAGCATGCTCATCGTGAAAGTTCCTTTCAGGGCGTGCGCAAGGTTTTCTTATAGTCCTGTGCTTAAATATGCTCTCATCGTAACGTATTGATGGGATATTGGCAATGCTCCTTTGGCACCGATGGTTTTAACTGATTTCATACGTGTGAAGGACTGTGTAGATTTTACCCCTCGTAGCGTTTGAAAATCAGGGTGGTATTGTGTCCGCCGAAGCCCATTGAGTTGGTGAGCGCGATGTTTACTGTGGCTCGACGAGCTTCGTTGGGAACATAGTCCAGATCGCAAACGGGATCGGGATGGTGCAGGTTGATCGTCGGGGGGATCGTCCCGGTCTGGATTGCCATCACTGAAATCACGGCTTCGACCGCCCCGGCCGCGCCCATTGTATGGCCCGTCATGGATTTTGTTGAGCTGACTGCCAGCTTATAAGCGTGTTCTCCAAAACAGGTTTTGATTGCCTGGGTCTCTGTCCCATCGTTGGGAGGTGTTGAGGTGCCGTGGGCATTAATGTAATCGACCTGCTCAGGGCGCAGGTCAGCTTTTTGCAGGGCGCGGCGCATTGCCCGCACCAGACCTGCGCCGCCGGGGGCTGGATTGGTAATGTGGTGGGCATCGCCTGTGCTGCCATAGCCAACCAACTCTGCCAGGATCGTTGCTCCCCGAGCCTTTGCATACTCCAGGTCTTCCAGAATCAGCATGCCTGATCCTTCACCCATCACGAAGCCGTCGCGTGTGGCGTCGAAGGGGCGACTGGCTCCCTCTGGATCATCGTTGCGGCGTGAGAGCGCGGTCATTTTATCGAAGGCTCCCATCGCAAGCGGTGTGACCGCTTTTTCGGCCCCACCGGCGATCATGATTTTGGCATCTCCACGGCGGATGGTTTCCCAGGCTTCTCCTATTGTGTTCCCGCTCGTTGCGCAGGCCGAGACGACAGCCCAGTTTGGTCCTTTGGCCCCGGTCAGAATCGAGACAATCCCTGGTGCCCCATCGACAATCATCATGTTGACAAAGAACGGACTGATACGGTCTGGCCCACTTTCATGGAGCACGCGGAACTGATCGTGTATCGTCACCAGGCCCCCAATGCCGCTTCCAATATAGACCCCAACATCTTCGGCGTTGTGTGCGTCGATCTTGAGTTTCGATTGTGCCAGTGCTTGCATTGTTGTCGCAATCGCTAACTGGGCGTAGGGGTCGTTGCGACGCGCTTCCTTGCGATCCATGTAGAGCAGCGGATCAAAGTTTTTCGTTTCGGCGGCAAAGTGCACTTTAAACTTGCTTGTATCATAGGCTGTGATCGCACTGACGCCGGATCTGCCCTGTGTCAGTCCTTCCCAGTTTGTTGCCAGATCATTTCCCAGCGAAGTGATTAATCCCAATCCTGTGACTACAACTCGAGACATGTCAGAACCCTCCTTATGAAGTATCCCTCACCTTCAGCTTGTTCAAGCCGAGCCACAATCTGATTGCCGCCCGTTGTATTCCGGGCGAACCTGGCCGGTGAGTGAAGTCGCCTCAATGCAAGCAAGTATAGGCAGTTCTTTTCATGCTGTCAAATACAGGTTGTGGTATCAAACTCATATTACTGGAAGTATGAGTAATTTGTGTTAATCTATGTGTTTTTT
>DASSXK010000561.1:0-2251 GCA_035703945.1 Ktedonobacteraceae bacterium
CCCCATCATCTTCGGGATTGAGAGAAATACCTTCCCCACAACCTATATACTTGCAGGGCTATCAATCTTTCTCACCCTGCCTGGGGTGCTAGATATACATCCGGTGCTTGCGACTGGACCCGATCGCTTCCTGCCGCAAACATAAGGCCAGAAAGCCCCTCCTCAGTACTCGAAGAGGGGCAAATTTCCGACAGCACTACAACCAACGGGCTTAAACCAATGAAGCTTGTTTGCTCGGCGACAGGTTTACTTCTCCCGCTCAAGAATCTCAGAGATGGCATCAATGACGATGGCGTTCTCTTCGATCGTATTGTAGAAGTACGGCGAGATACGTACACGGCCCGGTCGATAATCGGTAATGATATTGCGGGCAAGCAGCTCCTTGACGATTTTTTTCGGCTCTTCCATCTCCAACATGACGATTGAGCTGCGTTGTTCGGGCTCCAGGGGGGCCTTCACGTTCCAGCCTTTTTCGCGGGCCCGTGCAATCAGATCATTGGTCAGATAGCGAGAGCGTTCGCAGATGCTCTCGGCACTGGCCTCCAGGATGATATCCAGCCCACCATTCGCGGCATAAATCGGGCCAACGGCTGGCGTACCCATCTCGATGCGCGAGGCTTCGGGGCGGAACTCGAACTCCCGCGTCTTGAATTGGAACTGGTCGCGGTTCCCAAACCAGCCTGTGATAGTCGGCAGCAGCGTCGGAATCAGTCCTTCGCGAATATAGACAAAGGCCACACCGGGACCACCCATCAACCATTTCAGGGTCCCTGTCACAAGTATATCAATATCCAACGACGCCACATTCAAAGGGATCTGACCCGTACCCTGATAATCGTCCACCAGGATATAGGCCCCATTCTTGTGGGCAATATCAGCAACCGCGCGAATATCCTGAATATAGCCGCTGGTATAAAACACGCGCGAGGTCGCAACGACAGCGGTCTTTTCATCAACCTTGGAGGCAAAAAGCTCGGGTGGCACATAGACGCCATCAGGGCTTTCCACAAAGCGACATTCAACGCCCAGACGCTCTTTCACCAACCATTGGTAGGGGAGGGTCGGAAAGTCCATGTCAGCCATCACAATGTTGTTGCGAGTGCTGTAATCGAGCGCGGAAGAAATGGTACTTAAAGCGGTTGAGACGTTTGGAGCAATTGCGACTTCGTGCAACTGGGCACCGATCAGTCTGGCGAACTTCTGACGCGCCTTCGCAATCTCCCCCAGCCAGATCTCATACCAGGAATTTGCTCCCCACTCATTCCAAACTTCCATAAAGCGTTCCATGTTTTGCATCGAGCGTTTTGAAAGAGCTCCCAGGGAGCAGCTATTCAAGTATGTTTTTCGCTGTAAAATCGGGAACTCATCACGGTAGACCAGAAGTTCTGGATGCTCGACCGCTGGAGGCGCAGGGAAGCGCATTCTAGGTTCACCTGTAGTCATTAAAAATTACTCCTTCGATTGTACGTGCAGATACGGTTTTCGATCTTTAGCTTTTCGCGAAACAAGCAGGTACCCATTTTGATCCCGCAAAAAACCAGTATCGACAGGGCTATTGTACTGCTTTTACAGTAGCGATGCTATAGTTTGGGCAAGCATCCTGGCCGCCCGTTCAATTTCATCCTCGGTAGACCAGCGGCCCAGGGTCAAGCGCAAGGCTCCCAACGCCTGAGATCGCGCCAGACCAAGGGCCAGCAATACTTCCGAGGGATCGGTGTTGCCCGCGTGGCAAGCTGAACCAGTTGAGCTGGCTATTCCAGGGGTCGCCGCCAAAATATCTTCGCCCACCAGGCCGCTCACTCGAATATTTAACGTATTTGGCAATCGTTGCGTTTCATGCCCATTTAGCGCCAGCGGCACATTCAGCAGTTCGTTCAAGCGTTGCCAGAGGAGATCGCGTAAATGCTGCAAACGCGGCGGAGTTTCGGTCATCTGCTCCTGCGCAATCTGGCAAGCAGTACCTAGCGCGACCATCAGCGCCACATTCTCAGTGCCCGCCCGCAGACCACGTTCCTGGCCGCCACCATAGATCAAGGGCTCCAGGCGCAAACCAGGACGCACATACAGCGCCCCAATCCCTTTGGGGGCATAGAGTTTATGACCGGCAAATGAAAGCAGGTCTACGTCCAACTCATGCACATTGACGGGTATCTTCCCAACCGATTGCGCCGCATCCGTGTGCATCAAGACCCCATGCTGGTGCGCAATCCTGGCAATCTCAGCGATCGGCTGAATAGTGCCGGTCTCGTTA
>DASSXK010000610.1:0-2896 GCA_035703945.1 Ktedonobacteraceae bacterium
GGGCAGAAATTGTCCCAACCAGGCTCCAACAGAGACTATTACCCGCCGGGCATGATAGGTCTGGCCCGCAGCCGTCAAATAAACACCGCTTTTATTGATCTCCAGACGCTCAACAGGCATATTGAGATGTACAGTGGCACCAAGAACCTCTGCACGTTTGATCGCCGCCGTAATCGCCTGCTCAGGCCGTAGAAAGCCTGCATCCTTTTCATAGAGAGCAATCGAATTGGGGGACATTCTATGCGTGGGGTAACGTTCAAGCATCTGGCTGGCAGACAGAATCTCGTGCTCTAGATAATGCTGACGCACGCTGGCAAGTGTGCCCATGAGCAAGGGATTATCCATCAGGCCAATCATCAGGGCCCCGGTCATTGTGAGCAGTTGCGTGCTGCTCTCCTGCTCCAATTGCTGCCAGAGGTCAAAAGATTTCTGCACAAGTGGCACATAGCGAGGATCTTCAAAATAGGCCGTACGAATGATGCGAGACTCGCCGTGCGACGAACCCTGGTCGTGCGCAACCCCAAATTGCTCAAAGCCAATCACTTTCGCACCACGCGCCGCAAGACGCCATAGTGCCATGCTCCCCATCGCGCCAAGTCCGATCACCGCAACGTCCACTTGCTTAGCAGATAGTTCATCCATCCTGGCACCCTTTCTTGTCACAGTACTCGTATTGAAATTCAAAGAAAAGAAAGGCAATTTCTGAATCACGCCCGCAAATAAAGGGGCAGATGCCCGCGCCCCGGCAGGAGGACAATGTCCCCCTGCCCTCTTCCTGGTATCCTATGACATCAGAAGCAACTATGAGTTGCGGCTCTGGGCCCAGAATTCCAGCAGGTCGCTTCTGGTAACGATTCCTTCAAGCTTCCCATCAGTCATAACCGCGACAGCAGACTGACCGGAGCTAAAGACCGTATAGGCCTCCTGTGCGGGTGCATCAGCTGGCAACACGGGGAAGGCTGGTCCCTGAATATCGCGGATCGCCCGCGAAGTCAGCGGCTCGTGGCTGGCCAGGTGATGCAGCAGCAGATTTTCGGTCAGGCTACCAACCATCTTGTCATCTTCCATGACCGGTGTCTGGCTGATACCATAGCGACGCAACAGTTCAACGGCATCGGCAATCGTGTCGCTGGCATTGACGCTGACCACCAGCGGCATCGTGCGCGTATGCCCACGCCTAAAGGTCAAAACATCACGCAGGGTTGACTCATTGGTCTCAGCAGGCATCAACAGGTCGTTCTCACGCATCCAGGTGTCGTTGAAGACCTTGGTGAGATAGCCACGGCCAGTATCTGGCAGCAACACAACAACCACATCGTGCTCGGTCAGTTTTTTGGCGTAGGTCAAAGCAGCGCCCAGGGCCGTTCCAGCCGAACCGCCGGTAAGAATCCCTTCTTCGCGGGCCAGGCGGCGGGCCCAGTAGAACGAGGTCCGATCGTCCACACGCACATATTCATCCACGACATTGGGATCGTAGTTCCTGGGATAGAGATCCATGCCGATGCCCTCAACCTTGTAGGGTTTAGGAGTATCGCCCGAATAGACCGATCCTGGCGGGTCCGCGCCAATGACCTTGATATTTGGATTCTGTTCTTTCAGATAGCGTGCCGTGCCGGAGATCGTGCCACCGGTTCCAACACCCGCCACAAAGGCCGTGATGCGACCAGCGGTATCGCGCCAGATCTCAGGCCCCGTCGTGGCATAGTGAGCCGCAGGATTGGCCGGATTTGAATACTGGTCGGGGCAGACCGCACCAGGGATCTCGTCCGCCATGCGATGGGCCACGTTCTTGTAGTATTCGGGGGATTCATGGGTCACGCTACTGGGGCAGATCACAACTTCCGCGCCGTAGGCACGCAAGAGACTGCGTTTCTCTTCGCTGGCTTTATCGGTCATCACAAAAATACAGTGATAGCCTTTCAGCGCAGCCGCTATCGCCAGACCATGACCGGTATTGCCGCTGGTCGGCTCAACGATCGTTCCGCCCGGTCGCAGTAGCCCCTGCTTCTCACAATACTCAATAATTGCCGGACCAATGCGGTCCTTGACGCTTCCACCGGGATTAAGCATCTCCATCTTGACCAGCACCAGTGGTTTGACATCAGCCGCCACGCGGTGCAGACGCACCAGCGGCGTATTTCCAATCGCGTCGAGGATGGAGTCGTAATAGCGAATCTCACCCTTCGCGGCTTCGTTTTTTTCTTCCATATTTATCACATTCCTCTTGCATGCAGAGTCAGGGTCCGATGTGCGGCTTCTTTGCGGCATGAGCATCGACCCGAAATCCGAGACCAGTATAGCACAGGCGGCTAAAATTTTTTACCCTTCTTTCAGTATCCTGTCAAAGCTGATCCAACCTGTGATCCCTGCTTTCGCCGACAAGAGGGAAGAAATCGAGGTACACGTTTTCAGGCCAGGCGTTGCATTAGCGACCATCCTGAATTAAGAAATAAAAAAAGCTAAATGGGTCTATAAGCTGTAATTTAACACGTCTTGAGACGCTGATTCCAAGACTTTTGCTGAAGCCAACAAAAATGATTTGGATTATCTCTTTCATGTCAATCAGTAACTATGGAAACCAGATATTCCATGCCTGTGATGTCGAAATCAATGCTGGTAGTACACACAGTATCATATGAATACTTTTACATGTATAATGGGGAAACATTGCTTTCGAGCACAGGATCTATTTCGAATAACGATACTTATACAAGGAGTTCCAATCCATGAAACGTTGGCGAATAATCCCGCTCATCGTACTCGTCGTACTGATAATCGCGGTTGGCCTGATCGTGACAAGCATGCACTCATCAGCCAATCCAGGCCCATGTTACACAGATACAAGTACCGCGACACCAACCGCGCAACAAGCCAGACAATTGCAAGCGAACCCGCA
>DASSXK010000741.1:0-20293 GCA_035703945.1 Ktedonobacteraceae bacterium
ACCAACCTTCCCCAGGCGCAGACAGTACAAGGCAGTCGGAGGCTGGAAACAAAGCCACTGAGGGGACGAGAAGAGGCTTCTCCCCCAAAAATTGATATGTGTTGAAACACGATTACGAGCATTGAATAAATTGCCTCCGTGCTGTTATACTAAAATATACCAGCCCGTAACTTATTCATCAGGATATGTATGATTACATTTTGCAAGTGTATTTGTACAAAGTTGCAACATTTCGCGTGGGGTTCAGGCGGTCTATGGCAGACCACCACCTGGTCTATCACAGGCCACCTCTTGTTTAGCTAGTTCAGGAGGAATTCGAACCTATGAAAGTGTATGGAGCGGAACAAATCCGCAATGTCGCATTGATTTCCCACGTTGGATCAGGCAAAACTTCTTTGGTGGATGCAGCTCTCTACGACAGTGGAGCAGTGACCCGCCAGGGAAAAGTTGATGAAGGCACCTCGTTATCTGACTTTGATCCTGATGAGATCAAACGCCGGATGTCCCTCAGTGTCAAAGTCCTCCCGGTTGAATGGAAAGAACACAAAATAAACTTCATTGACACACCGGGTTACGCAGATTTTCTTGGTGAAGTGAAAGCTGGCCTGCGCGTCGCCGATGCAGCGGTCATCGTGGTAACGGCTGAAAAAGGCGTCGAGGTAGGCACAGAGCTCGTCTGGCAGTATGCCGATGAGCGCCAGCTCCCCCGAATCGTCGTGATCAATAAGCTCGATCGCGAAAATACTTCTTTTGAGCAAGCGCTGGACTCATTGCGCCAAAATTTTGGCAAGAAAGTTGTCCCCATCCACATCCCCATCGGCGATCAACTTAATTTTAAGGGCGTGGTAGAACTCATTTCACGCAAGGCCTACACGTTTGAAGGCAACAAAGCCACAGAGATTCCCGTTCCACCAGAGCTGGAGGACAACGTCAATACCTTCCGTGAGCAACTCTTAGAATCAGCAGTCGAAAGCGATGATGAGATCATGGAGAAGTTCCTCGAAGGCGAGGAAGTAAGTGACGCTGAACTGCTCTACGTTGTCAAACTTGGCACCCGCACAGGCCAGCTTATCCCCGTTCTGTGCAGCTCGGCCAGTAAAAATATTGGCGTCCATTGCATGCTCAATGCAATTGTGGATGGCCTCCCAAATCCCGTTGAGTCACTCCCCGAGGACGCCAAGGGGCTGGGAGATGCCGCCTCCCTGTTTGTCTTTAAAACGCTGGCTGCCCAGGTCGGAACATTGTCATACTTCCGCGTCTTTAGCGGAACCCTCAAACCTGATTCACACCTCTTCAATCTTACGACAAAAACGGAAGAGCGTCTGGGTCAGTTGACCATTCCGCATGGCAAATCATCCGAGCCTGCAACAGAGCTGGTTGCAGGCGATATCGGGGTCGTGGCCAAGCTGGCCCATACCCACACGGGCGATACACTCTGTGCCAATAAAGATGCCGAGCCACTGGAACCGATTAACTTCCCCGAACCCTGCTTTACCGCCGCCATTCATGCCAAAAGCAATGCCGATCTGGACAAGATGAGCAATGCCCTGGCCCGGATCGTTGAAGACGATCGCACCATCAAGGTCTCGCGTGATCCCGAAACGGCCGAGGTGCTGCTCTCCGGTATGGGCGAGGCCCACGTCCAGATTGTAGTTGAGAGCATTAAGCGCAAATACGGCGTGGACCTGGAGATTCGTGAGCCCCGCATCTCGTACCGGGAAACAATACGCAAAAAGGCCAGAGCCCAGGGACGCCACAAACGTCAGAGCGGCGGGCACGGTCAGTTCGGCGATGTCTGGTTGGAGATTGAGCCACTACCCCGCGAAGGCGAGCAGACCTTCTTATTCGAGGACAAAATTGTAGGCGGAGTGGTGCCTGGACAATACATTCCTGGTGTCGAAAAGGGAGTGCGCGAATCATTGAAGCGAGGGTTCATCTCTGGCAACCCGATGCTGTATGTGAAAGTTGCGCTCGTTGATGGAAAATATCACCCGGTAGACTCTTCCGCGCAGGCCTTTGAGGTCGCTGCCTCGCTGGGGATGCAGGAGGCCATTCCTCAAGCCAACCCGACCCTGCTGGAACCGGTGATGACCGCGACGATCACTATCCCCGAACAAAACATGGGCGACGTGATGAGCGACATCAACACCAAACGTGGACGCGTCCTGGGCATGAACCCGCTTGATCGGGGCTTGCAGCAAATTGTGGCAAATATCCCGCAAGCCGAGATGCTACACTATGCAACCGACCTGCGTTCAATCACACAGGGACGCGGCTCCTTCAAAATGGAGTTTTTCCAGTATGAAGAAGTTCCCGCCAACGTGCAGCAGGACATCATCAACAAACATAAAAAGTTAGCAGAAGCCGCAAAAAGCTAGCGTTAACCTGGTCCGTAGTTTTATCTGTAGAACGTTCAAAAAGCAAGCTGCTCGCTCCTCTCTCATAGGTAGGAGCGAGCAATACGCTTTCATAAAATGAATAAAGTGCTATCGTGGGTGACCACCTCGGGAATCACCCTTTTGACCACCCCCACGGGAGTTACCACCCTGATTGCCAGGCGCATTCCCGCCCCGTGGTCTGTTACCGCCCTGACCACCGCCAGGTCGTTTCCGCGAGTTTTCCCCAGCCTGCGAACGAGATTTGTTCCCGCCCCCTTTAGCTCCTCCCTGACCGGCGCGGTCACGATCCAGCACAGCGTGAGCCTCGTCCTCAAAGCCGTGGCTCAACAGCCATATACGAGCAGTATCATGCAGATCGCGCAGGGTCGGACTGCCCGCAATCATCATCCACATCGCAAATTCTGGATTGGCCGGTGTACCCACATCCCATTGATTTTCAGCAATAAGAAACTTGCTCACCTGCTGGACATCCAGGGTGCGAAGTACGGCATCCAATCGTTGTCGAAAACTTGAATACTCAGTCATAAATTCAACATTCCTAGTTCATTTAAGCTACAAAGTTCTTGACGTATTGGCTAGAAATACGTACAATGACCCAAAGTACGTAATTGGGAATATACCACCCAACAGATCGAAAAGAACTTTTTACTAAAGGTGTGTTTGAGGTGTCACTTGCGTAATTATCAAATTTTTTCCGCTCCCTCGCTCGCTGATGTGCTTCGCCAGCTTCAGGCACATGGTCCGACAGGGTATCTGACAGTCTGTTGGCTGTCCGGAAATCAACAGGAAGAAATGCGCATGTTTATCAAGCAAGGGCAACCCATCAGTATCCTCAGAGGACAATTTGAAGAGGCTGTCAACGAACCTTTGCTTGCCTGGCTCAACTCCCGAGGCGAGATTCAATTCTACTTTCAGGTGTTGGAGCCACCACTCAGTCTTCCCGTTCCCAAACATCCTAGCGGCGTACTACCTAAACATCCTAGCGGCGTACTAAAAGATACAGGCTTACCAACAAAAACCAAGCTACAACGTATCTCACCTAATACGCAAAGCTCTATTCCAACGGTCCAAATCGACCAGACTCACGTAAACCCGCATACAAATCCGATGGCGGCACTTCCGCCCAGGACTCCACGCACTCCCAGAAATCAGGGAACAAAGGGAACAACAAGAAGTAAATCCGTTACGCCAAAACTTCCTGATCCGGGACAACCATATCCACCAGCTTCTAGCTATGAGAATATTGTTCCAATCCATACCACGCTTGGTCGCGACTATGCTATTGTCCAACTCCCACGCTACGACCGAACCATCTTCTTGCTCATTAACGGCCGCAGAAACGCGGTTGAAATTAGCCAGCTTACCAAAAGGCCAGAACACGAGGTTATTACCACGCTGCAACGCTTGCGTGAACAACAATTAATCATTTTCGATGAATAATACCTGAAGCGATAAGAAAGATGCAGTTTCTCAATTAAGAATACTGCGATCAGGCTTATCCGTCTGAATCTCCTGACTATGTGAAAGTATCTGCCGCAGGAATGGCACCTCTTTTCGCAAGATGACCAGCTCCTCCTGGAGACGCTGTTTGGTTGAGCGCAATTCAAGGAAGTGTTGCTTCAACTCATCATTCGTATCCAGGAGATAGGCGATAAAATGCGAAATTTCTTCAGCTTTTGTCGGGAGATTCGCCTTGACATCCTTCTTGTGTGAAACCTCTAGCAACATCTCAAGATAGGCACTGAAAAGGTCATATGCCTCTTTCGCAAAAGGTAGCACATCGGCGTTTACCTCAGGCTCATCCTCAAAGGTCTCAACTATCCCTGAAAGATAGGGCTTCTCGTTATGCTGGTCAAGGATTCGAAAACGTTCACCACCAATTGCGATTAAATTGTAATGTCCATCCTCAAGCTGATCCAACTCATAAATTTCGGCCACGGTCCCTACTGGATACGGTTTTTCATCCAGGTGTGTACTATTCGGTTGAGCCAGGACGACACCAAAGGGTTTCTTCTCCTCTTGACATTCCTGAATCATTTGCAGATAGCGCGGCTCAAAAATGTGAAGCGGTAGCACCATCCCCGGGAATAGAACAACGTTTAACGGGAAGAGAGGTAGCTCAAGTTGCGTAGCTGACATCGGGCCGCTCCTTATTGCAATATCCTTCAAATCCACCTGCCACGCTGAACCGCGCTTTGCAGAATCCTGCTTCGCAGGCCTGTGACAGGTTCATTCTGCTTGTACAATTGAAAATCAATCAGTCTTCAGAAATCTCAGGTAAAAAACCGCCGCCACCGGGCGTAGCAATCGTCAAGACATCATTGATCTGTGCTTCAAATGTCACCTTCCCTGGTAAAGGACTGCTCGTTTGCGCTCTTTCCAGTGTATTGATCCCTGTACGCCCTGGCCCTCCGCCACACAAGCCATAGGGAGCATTAAGCCGACGCTCGGTTAACAGAGTTACGGTAGCCGGGGCCAGAAATTGCAGTTCGCGCACAAGCCCGTCTCCGCCTCGATAACGACCCGCGCCTCCTGAGCCATAGCGCAGCGTATAACAACGGACACGCAAAGGCAGCTCCATTTCCAGCACTTCGATCGGGGTATTGCGCGTATTGCTCATATGCACATGGACGCCCGATAGGCCGTCCGAATCCGGCCGCGCTCCCATACCTCCGCCCATCGTCTCATAATAAGCAAACATACTACCATCGGATCTGAACCCACCCAGCGTCAGGTTATTCATTCCGCCCTGGGAAGCCGCCGGAATACGATCTGGCACAATTTGCGCCAATGCTCCAAACAGGGTATCGACAACGCGCTGCGACGTTTCAACGTTACCAGCCGCCACAGCAGCAGGCGCATGGGGATTCAACAACGAACCCGCTGGAACCAGAATCTCAACTGCCTCCAGGCAGCCATCATTGGCCGGCACACGGTCTCCAATCAAGCAACGCACAACATATAATACCGCTGAACGTGTAACAGCCTCTACGGCATTTACGCAACCGGGACTCTGGGCGGCACTACCACTAAAATCAACGTTCATGCTCCCTTGCTGAACCTTGACACGGACCTTCACAGGCAGGTTCTCATTCCCCCAACCATCATCATCCAGGTAATCTACAAACTCGACATCGGAATCTGGCAACGCCGCCAGGGCCGCATGCGTCAGCCGCGCAGTATAGGCCAGCAGTTCGTCGGCGGCTGCCTGCACCTGCCGCGAGCCATATCGCGCAATAATTTCTTGCAGGCGACGCTCGCCAATGCCGGTCGTGGCAAACTGGGCATTCATGTCGCCTTCGCGCTCCCAGGGCGTCCGCACATTTCGGTAAAACAGTTCCAGTAGTTCCTGATTCAGCACACCTTTGCGTGCCAGCCTGAGAGGCGGAATAATCACGCCCTCCTGGTACAGTTCACGTGACATTGGCATCGAGCCTGGTGCCATCCCTCCAATATCAGCGTGGTGGGCTCGACATGCCACAAAGCCAAATAGCTCACCCGCATGTCCATCAGGATCTTCCTGAATAAAAACGGGAGCTACCAGCGTAATATCGGGCAGGTGTGTTCCTCCCAAATAGGGGTCATTCAAAATCACACAATCCCCTGGCTCAAACTCCTTAAAACGCGCAATCGCCGCTTGCACAGAAGCAGGCATCGCCCCAAGATGCACCGGAATATGCGCGGCCTGAGCAATCAAACGTCCCTGAGCATCGAAGCAAGCACAGGAATAATCCTTGCGCTCCTTGATATTTGGTGAATAAGCCGTTCGCCCCAACGTTACACCCATCTCTTCAGCAGCCGAAGCAAAAAGATGCTTAAAGATTTCCAGCGTGACAGGATCTATTTCAACTGCGTCAGGATTTGTTTCAGGCTTTTCAGTCGCATCAGGCTGCCATTCCGCAAGCAGGTTTCCCTGGGCATCAACACTGGCTACCCAACCGGGCGGCAAAAGAAAAGTGCTATCGGTCTGGACCATCAAAGCAGGTCCGACAATCCGATTGCCCTGTAGAAGGCGCTCCCGATCATATATTCCCGCCTGATAACTTCCCGAGGTAAAGATCATCTGGCGACTGCCAACGCGAGCGTGATCGGCATCGGAGTTTCCTACGGGCAGGGCAGGGAGCTCCGGTTGCTCTGGTTGAATGATTGCTTTGAGGCGGGCAGCAACCAGTTGCACCGCCTCGTCTGGATGGCTATGACCAAAGCGTTGCTGGTGCAGCGTGTGGAAACGCCTCAACGTCTCCCTCAAAGAACCAGTTTCTGGCGTCGTCAATTCATAGGCCTGGCCACGATAGCGCAGGTCATAAGAGCGCTGCCAGCTTACTTCAACGTTCGGATCGCCAAGCTGCTGAAGCTCAGCCTGGACCTCGCGCTCGCCACGCTCACGTAGTGGAGAAAAAATTGCTTCAAGCGCCTCTGTATCCAGGGCTGATGTCTCCAGCAGCACAGTCTGGACGTAATCTTTGACGATAGGAGCCAGGACCATCCCCAGCGCAGACAAGACACCGGGATAACGTGGCACAAACACCTGGGAGATATGCAGTTCCCGCGCCAGTTCACAGGCATGCAGAGGACCAGCCCCACCAAATGGCAGCAAGGTGAAGCGGCGTGGATCATGTCCCTGCTCCAGGGAGACTCCCCGCAGAGCCCGCTCCATGCTGGCATTGACAACGCGAATGATCCCCAGCGCGGCCTCTTCAGCCGAGACACCAAGCTGCTGTCCCAGCGTTTCCATACGCTCTCGTGCTCGTTCGGGATAGAGAGTGAAATTTCCACCCAGAAAATAGTCCGGCTCAATCCGCCCCAGGACGAGGTTGGCATCAGTCACCGTCAATTCTTCACCGCTGCCATAGCAAGCGGGTCCAGGGACTGCCCCGGCTGACTCGGGTCCGACAGTCAAAGCATTGCCTTCGTCCAAACGTACAAGCGACCCGCCACCTGCTCCCACCGTGTGAATTCCAACGGTTGGAACACTGATCGGGCTACCGGCAATCACAGCTTCAGTCGTCAGAGGGATCTCGTCGGCGCACAGCGCCACATCGGTCGAGGTTCCACCCATATCCAGCGTTAGCAGACGTGTCTGGCCAGCCTGCCTGGCAACATGATATGCCCCAATTACGCCTCCGGCAGGACCACTCAACACAGTTCGGACAGCCTCCTGGGCAGCAGTAGCGGCAGAGATGCTTCCGCCAGAGGATTGCATTATTCGCAGAGGACCATGCAAGCGATGTTCCAGCGCCTGGAGATAGCGACCCATTACCGGCTGCACATAGGCATTGACGGCAACGGTGCTGGTACGCTCAAATTCACGAAACTGTGGCAAGATTTCACTCGACAGAGAAAGGTAGAGATCAGGAAAGCGATCCCGTAGAATAGCGACAAGCGCCTGCTCATGCACGGGGTTACGGTAGGAGTAGAGTAGCGAAATCGCAATACTCTCGGGAGCATGTTCAGCAATCTGTTCGCACAGCATCTCAAAGTCCGCAGGCGTGGGGGATTGCAACACCTCTCCACGATAATCCAGTCGCTCGGCAAGCTCTAGCCGACGCTCACGTGGAATCAAGGGAGCCGGTCGCTGTTGCTTTAGATCGTAGAGCGCGGGACGATCTTGACGACCAATTTCCAGCACATCCGCGAATCCCTTTGTTGTAATCAGGAGCGTCCGGGCACCTTTGCGTTCCAGCAGAGCGTTCGTCGCAACCGTAGAACCATGTACGACGACGCTATTATCAACGGCCTGCAACGCTTCAAGCCCGTTCAAAAGTCCTTGCGCGGGATTACCCGGCGTACTTGGAACCTTCTGAATCTGAAAATGACCTTGAGAATCAGGACCCGGCGGCAGATAATAGACCAGGTCAGTAAAAGTACCGCCGATATCAACACCCACCACGCTGATAGCGGACTCCCGCTGCTGCATGTAGTACTCCCTCCAGGGGAAACTTTATTTTTTACTTACAATATCAGTAATGTCCGCTCCCCCTAACATCTCAGGCAACACTCAATATGTAAGATAGCTCAGCCCTGTGAACAAGCGGACGTAGAGCGAAAAGAATCACAGTATTTCTACTAGCTTACCATTACAAGGCAATTCCCAACGGCGCTCTCGCGCCTACTGAACGCTTTGCAAGCAAGCAGCGCTGGGAGTTTCAGCTTTGATCGTTTCTCGCAACGATGCTGCTGGCCTCTCAAGCGCGTTCAGTCAGCGAATTGAGCGGCTCACCATTACAAGGCAATTCCCAACGGCGCTTTCGCGCCTACTGAAAAAAATTGGTTCCGACAGGCCTTAACCCGCCAGAACCAGCAATACCTTTACGATTGGTGACTATGATAATGTGGATGCCCATGCGAATGATCGGCCCAGTGCCTGTGATCATGCGTGTGCGCAACCCCCTCAGATGGTAGATCGGCCTGATCATGGGTATGCGTCCCTTCCAGGTGTTGTGCATGATCGTGCCCAAACCAACGCTTCTGTGGATCATAGTTCGCCGCCAGCAAGCTTTCCCCGTGATGCCAGCGATCGCGGAAGATATCGTAATTCTTCTTACTTTTGCCGCGTCGCTCCTCTTCGCTAAGGCTATACCATTCCAGGTGCGGGTGCTTTTCTAGCGCGGATAGGATCTCCGGTGTCGTCAGCACGAGATAGCCAGCAGCCTTAAAGTAGAAGCTAAAGTAGATATCAGCCAACCGATAAAAGCGGAAACGCTCATTCAGCCAACCCACCTCCTGCAACAGGCGACGAGGGAAAGCCATCAAGTAGCCTTCAATCGCATCCACCTGCGGACCCTCGGCCTCGCGGAAATCTCGCAGATCATCAGTCACAAGGCCGAAGGGACCAACCAGGCCAACCTCGGGATCAGCCAGACGCCGATTAAGTTCCGACCAGACCTCACCCTTGAATTCGATAGAAGTATCAAGTAACACGACGTTCCGGCCGAGGCTGGCCCGCATCGTCGCATTCCTTCCAGCCGCAAAACCCATATTGTGATCCGCAAACAAAACCTGAAGGGCAATCTTCTGACCCTCAGCTCCCTCTAACTCGCCCTGACGGGCCAGCTCACGCAGATAATTCAAGGTGTCATCTGTCGAGCCATTCTCGATAATTACAACCTCAAGTGGCTGCTGGCCAGCATAGCGGCAGATGCTCGCCAGAGCACGTTGGAGATCCGAGCAACTGTTATGCGCAATAATATTAATCGAGAATGCGTAGCGATCAGGCTGCTCTGTATTGTCCGGGCCATCGGTCGAATGTGAAAGGACCGGGAATTCCTCATCCAGGTAGAGCGGCTCAATCAGGGAACCACGTGGGGTATCACGCAGCTCGTAACCAGCTTTCTCAAGCTGACCGCGCAAGGTATCGGCCTCATTATATTCCTGCGATTGACGCAAACCTGAGCGCTCCTGCACCTGCTCAGCCACCCTGGCGGGAACAGCAGCCAGGTAGAAATCTGGATCGGTCCGTTGACGGGGCTGCTCACTTTGCAGATAGTTCTTCAGATCAAACCCCAAAATGCGATCCATTTCCAGCAGTGTGCGTACACGGATCGCGGGCGTGGTCTCCTGCGAGCGCAACATCGCCCAGACCACCGACATCGCCCGTGGCATATTCAGATCGTACTCAACCTCGTGCAGAAACTCCTCAAGCCAGGAATTAGCGGGCAGGGACTCTGTCGTAAAGACCTCTTTCTCATCCGATGCTTGCAGCAGCCGATAAGCGTTGGCCCGAAGACGCTCCAGCGAGATTTGTGAGGCCCGCAATGCCCGGAAGGTGAAATTCAATCGGCTGCGATAGAGAGCAGTCGTATAGAAGTAACGCAGAGAGAGGGGATCGAAGCCTCGCGCCTCGATTTCTTCGCGAGTATAGACATTGCCGGTCGCCTTCGCCATCTTCTGTCCATCGGCCAGCAAATGCTGGGCATGCACCCAGTAGTTGACAAACTGACGACCCGAAAAACCTTCGCTCTGAGCAATTTCATCTTCGTGATGGGGGAAAATATTATCCACACCGCCTGTATGCATATCAAACTGCTCGCCCAGGTACTTCATGGACATGGCGCTACACTCGATATGCCAGCCAGGGAAGCCACGTCCCCAGGGACTTTCCCAGGCCATCTCACGGCCAGGTTCGGCAGGCTTCCAGAGAGGAAAATCTTCGGGATGGCGGCGATCGCCTTCAATCCCTTCGTGAACACCCTCCTGCATATTTTCAAGCAGGTTGCCCGAAAGCTTCCCATATTCAGAGAAGCGCTTCACATCGTAATACACATAACCATTGACGGCGTAGGCAATGTCCTTTTCAAGCAAGCCTTCAATAATCTTGATCATCTCGGGGATATGTTGGGTCGCGCGAGGAAAAACGTGTGCGGGCAGGATCTTCAATTGTTCTTCGTCTGCATGAAAGGCTTTGGTATAGAATTGCGCGATTTCAGCCGAGGTTTTTCCTTCTTTTTTAGCCTGCGAGATGATCTTGTCCTCGCCCTGGTCCAGAACCTCCTGCCGCATATGTCCCACATCGGTGATATTTTTGACATGCAGCACCTCAAAGCCGCGATACTCATATAGGCGCCGTATCCAATCCGCCATCGTGAAGGTCCGCAGGTTTCCAATATGAATATAGCGATAGACGGTCGGGCCACACGAATACATCTTTAATTTTCCGGGCTCCAGCGGAACTACCTCTTCAATCTCTCGGGTCAGAGTATTATATATGTGCATGGATAGGCTCCTCTGTCTCAAGCAGCACGCTTCAAAAACGCTAGAATACCTTTAGTTGAAGTCTCTGCGAAAACGTTTCCCTCTGTATACGCTTCCCTTGCGCCAAGAGTAGACGCACGCGCCCGGTAGAAACGGATAGCTAAATTCAAATAATCAGAAGAAGAAACAGGCTATTCAGCCCATAAAATATCGTATCACAGTTTACGGGCGAGCCTCAAGGCAGAAACATGAATTGAGCGTACATGGTAAGGCTATTAACGTTTAGCCTATTCAGGCGCAAGCCTCTCAACAAAGGCTGTGAAGCTGTCAATCCTACCAATTGAAGCCCGATCTCATAACCTGATTGCATTGCTCAGCAATATATGTAATTGCTGGATAAATGTCTGTAGAAGAAATAGGAATAAGCAAGCTAGATGTATTTAGCTTGCTTATTTTATGAAACTTTTCTAGGATTCGGCGGTATCTTTACGCTTCCAGAGGTTTTGTGAAGGAATGCGTAGTGCCCGATTAAATTTGCTCGAGGCGTTTTCCCAGGCAATGATCTCGGTCAACTCGACCAGTTCATCATCATTATAGAACTGACGCAGACGGGCGAAGAATTCATCGCTGGTTTCTTGCCCGGTGATCGTCATCAGATCCGCGTACGCCAGCGTTATGCGCTCAACCTCGCTATAGAGCGGACTGGTCGCGTAATCAGCCAGTGCAAGGATCTTCTCGTCAGAAATACCCAGATTACTGCCCACGGCAGCATTGATATCCTGTCAGAACTCACACCCGTTGAGCGAGGCCACACGCCGATTAACCAATGCCTGCAACTTTTCATCAATCAATCCCGAAGCCCCGATACCCGTCCACATCGCTCGCGCAGCACGAAAGATGGAAGGCCGCCGCGCATAAACCAGGTGATTGAGCAGCGGTGCCCCCCACGTCTTTGCCTGGGCTTCCAAAACTTTTCGAGTATAAGTATCGACCTCTTCGGGGTTCACCCCCTCGATTCGCGCCATGTGTGTCTCTTTCCTTCTATTTGCTTCGCATTTTCATTGATCCTGAGATAGTTACGAAGCGTGGATATATCAGCAAATCTGAAAAATACATAAAAAAGGTGAGGAACTGTCAAAACAGCCTCTCACCCTCTCGCCTGAATTATGTAACTTAGCCGATTAATTCTTTGACCATGCGCTGGACGCGGGCACCATCGGCGCGGCCTTTGGTGGCCTTCGCGGCCTGGGGCATCACCTTTTTAAATTCCTTGCCGTTTTCCGCAATCAGTTGATTGATGACGGTGCGAAGCTCATCATCGCTCATCTGCGAACCCTGGATATATGCCTGCAAGATCTCCATCTCAAGTTGCTCTTTGGCAGCCAATTCTTCGCGACCACCCTTTTTGTACATTGGAATGGCCTGATTGCGCTTTTTGACTTCCTGCTCAAGCACACGGACGGTATCTGCCTCCGTCAAGGGCTGACCATATTCAGAATTCTTACGATCGGTCCGGGCAACCTCCAGATTGTGGATTGCACCCAGAGCCATCCGCAAGGTATCCAGCTTCACCTGGTCCCGCGCCTTCTGCGCCGCCGTAATGTCTTTACGCAATTGTGTCTCTAACGGAAATTCTTGTCGGGCCTCTGCCATTTTGCTTCCTTCTCTCTCCTTCACGAGGATTATTCATGCGATACAGTATACTCTATGCGTCCATCAAAAACGCACAAGGTGAAGACTACAGACGCCGTAAAACATGCTCATCCAGGAAGCGAGCAATCGCGGGATAGGCCACAAGCCGATTCGCACGCTTGATCAGGCCGTGTCCTTCATCCTCGAAACGCAAATACTCGACTGGAACCTTGCGTGTTTGCAAGGCCGTCACGATCTGCTCAGCCTCACCAACCGGTACCCGGGGATCATTCGCGCCATGCACCACAAACAGGGGCGCGGCAATCCGATCAACCGAGCGAATCGGTGAGATCTGTTCAAGAAACTCGCGATCATTCTCCAGATTACCATATTCTGACTCGCGTAATTTTCGCCTCCAGGAACTAGTATTCTCCAGGAAGGTCACAAAATTGGCAATTCCGACAATTTCCACTCCAGCGGCCCACAGATCAGGATAGGTTGTCAATGCGGCCAACACCATAAAACCACCGTAACTACCACCCATGACGGCAATGCGGCGGGGATCAGCAAGCTGCTTTGTACGCAGCCAATGCACAGCATATTGTAGATCCGTGACCGAATCCATCCGTAATCGTACATCATCCAGGCTCTGATAGGCATAACCATAGCCTGTGCTACCTCGTACATTCGGCACCAGCACCCCGTATCCGCGCCCAAGCAGGTATTGCACCACCACATTCAAGATTGGCCGAGACTGGCTCTCAGGGCCACCATGCACATAGATCACAAAGGGCAGGTTGCGCTCTTCCCCACCATCGGGTAGATACAACCAGGCGGGTATTTCACGCTGATCGAAACTCGTGTAGCGAATCAGCGACGGCTCGCGTAGCACTTCAGGCGGAATACCACCAAAGCTACTATTGGTAGCCCACCAGAAACGCTGTTCAGTCAGATCCCAGATGCCAATATCGGGAGCATGGTTCGCAAACTGAGCCACCAACGCCAGACGAGAGCCATCTTGCGACCAGGTCAGTTCACTGATCGTCGTATGAGGCAAGTCAGGAACCGACAGCGATTGCCGCCCCTGCCAGCCCTGAGAAATATCATACAGCGAGAGACGCGAATACCCATCTTCATTTTTGACGATCGCCAATCTGGTTCCATCGTGCGTAACAGTCAGCAACTCTGTATCCCAAAGATCATCCTCAAGATAGGTCAACTCATGGCTCACCAGATCTAATTGAGCCAGCGAAAGAAATTGTCGCCCATGGTTACTGAGCAAGTAGAGATACTGCGAGTCATGCGACCAGACTCCCGATATATAAAGGGCAGGACCATCACCTTGCGGTTGAGCAGTTAATTGGTGTATCGCCCCATTATCACAATTTACCAGAAAAAGTTGATTGTGGATATTAGTAACATATTGTTCAACCAGAACCTGCAAACCATCTGGAGCATAGCCCACCACATAGAAGGTGCCTTCCCCCTGCATTAACACCTTAGATTGGCCGCTGCTGAGTTCCATTTCATAGACATCAAAGAAGCGAGCATCCCGTTCATTGCTACTATAGACAATCCTCTGGCCATCAGGAGACCAACCACCAAAGCGATACATCACCTCGGGGCGATGTGTCAGGGCACATTGGACAGAACCGTCGTTACTCAACGTCGCAAGCTGTGTCAGCTCGCTCCCTCCAACGTCGCCGGCCAGCAACAGCAGGTCTTCGTTTGGCGAGTAACTCACCCTGGAAATCCGTTCACCTCCGAACGTAAGCTGCTCAGGCCAGGCCGGATGCGGGGCATGTATCTCAACAGGAATACTCCAGGCTTCATCTACACCTGTAATATCTGTCAGGAAACTCAACAACTGACCATCATGGGAAAAACTAGGGCCATGCGCACCACGAATATTCAGATACCGCTCAAAAGAATAGGAAATGCTTTCTGAAGCCACATTCGTCCTCTCTTCTAGACAATTTCATATGTAAAGTTGCAATAACGTAAAAAGGGGATTGTTGATAAGACAATTAACTGGATGAGGAGGGGTAAGACGTTATAACAAAACATCTCTCCCAATAAACAGCCGCCCTCTGGTAAATACCGTTCTAACATGGGGAGGCATATGCGTCTCAAGCGCACTGATGAGTTCACGAATCGTAAATGCCTCATTGCTTGATTGCTCTAAATTCGGGAGACGAAAACGCAACATCCAGCTATTCTCCAAACCCGGCACGCCTCTCTGTTGCCAGAACGAACCATGCAGAAGTGGGAAACCCTCTGCCAAATACTCCAATAACCCTGCTAGCTGCTCACGCGTTTCCTGATAGTCTGAAAGATCTTCATCCAATATAATTATAGCTTCTGAAGCCGAATCAGTTTCACTTAAATCAGTCCCAACCTGGTAAAGTAATTGGAAGGTACTAATCATAATACTTTCTAACAGAGCAATTACATTCACATAGTTCTCAGGTAGCCCCAGAAGATGCTTACGAAGAAAATGTTCGAGCATCTCATAATGCAGAGAGCCACGAAAAAGGAACCAGGATTCGCCAATCGGGGCAGAACCAACCTTAAATTGTGCTACTTTCAAGGTTTCTTGTCCATTTTGTACAAGGGTTTGAAACAAAGATGGTAGCGAAACTTCTGTTACTGACTGAAAGAGAACCAAACCGGTTTCAGGAGCGCTCAAAAGCGTCTCAGAGTTCACGCGCTGGCTCAGGCGTTGATTGTCTCGTACCAGATGCTCAAGCACCACAGATGGCTCGATATGCTCATTAAGGACTTTCAAGCGCTGCAATTTTTGCAACGTTTCTTCGGCCTGCAAGACAGCTTGCGCTCGATTCCAGGTATGTAGAGTCGTTTCTGACTCTTTAAGCGACTGAACAAGCTCTTTATGCAAGCCGGAAAGCGTCGTAAGATAATCCTCCTCAGAAACACCGGCCACAGGCTGATGGACCATACTTACCAACAACACAGGAACATCCACACTCAAAGCCCGATACATATCCACGGCAAAACCTTTCTGCTCAACCTCAAATAAAAGCCATGCTCGATCATTCCTCGATCCCGGCGTGGCCTTTAACTATACAACACTATTTCCAGACACTGGTTACTGTGATGATAGATTTGACCTTCAACATAGCTTAAAAGAAAACTTGCCTATGCTTGTCTTAAATGCTATTTTATCCATAGAACGATGCATAGTAATATTTTTTACTGGAAGCCTGCCCCAAATACACTTATTATTGCTGATACATAAAAGAATAACCAGTAACGCCGCTTGCCCGCATGTAATAAAGATGAAGGTTATGCACTGTCTCTATTACAGCCTGAAATGCATCTCATTTAGATTTACACGCACATCCGAACGCTAAGAGATCACAATACACAGATACACCTACATCCTGCGTCCCATGCTGCCTGGGCAAGGATGTATGCTGGCGTTCTCACGAGAACGTAGAAAGATAGAGAGTATCCTTTATGACAACTTCTTTTCGAGGAGAGGTACGAGCTCCCGATTTTTCAAGTGGACTGGACTGGATAAACAGTGACCATCCAATCAGCATCAAAGAGCTACAAGGAAGAATTGTGATCCTGCATTTCTGGACCTTCTGTTGTATAAACTGCATGCATTGTCTGGCCCAGTTGCGCGAGGTCGAAGAGGCGTTTCCCAATGAGGTCACAGTCATCAGCGTCCATTCGGCAAAGTTCCCACGTGAGCGGTTCACGGAAAGTGTGCGCGAGGCCGTCCTGCGCTACGGTATCGACCACCCGGTCGTCAACGACCGTAACCTGCAAACCTGGAAAGAATACGCAGTCCGAGCCTGGCCAACAGTAATCTTCATTGACCCCGAAAATCGCGTCATCACGCGACACGAGGGCGAAATCCATCCCGAAGCCGTCAAAAAGCTGCTTGGAGAGATGATCGAGGAGTTCAATAGCAAGGGACTGCTGACACATCAGCCAATACACTTCACGCTGGCACCTACCACCAAATCCACGCTGGCCTTCCCCGCTAAGCTGGCAGTTGATCCCCAGGCCAATCGCCTGTTTGTAAGTGACTCTGGCCATCATCGCATCCTGGATCTGGATCTGACAGGCCGCATTCGGCGCGCCTTCGGAAGCGGACAGCAGGGCGCGGAAGATGGACCAACCGAACGCGCCAGCTTCAATCGACCCCAGGGTATCACGTTGAATGGCGATCAACTCTTCGTAGCCGATACCGACAACCATTTAATTCGACTGGTGAACCTGGAGACAGAAACAGTTGAGACCATCGCCGGAACGGGTCAGCAGGCCGGCTTGGTCGCCAGTCCCACACGTGGGGATGCCCGCGAAATTTCGCTCAGTTCCCCCTGGGACCTGGTCTACACCAACAAGCGCCTCTATATCGCTATGGCTGGACTACACCAGATTTATGTGCACTACCTGGATCGTAAGGCGGTCGAGCCATTTGCAGGCACTGGCCACGAGGGTCTGGTGGATGGTTCGCGCAGCGAGTCCTTCTTTGCTCAGCCAAATGGACTGGCGCTTCATGAGGGCTATACCCTGTATATTGCCGATAGCGAAACCAGTGCGGTCCGCGCCATCGATCTCTCGCGTGCATATTATGTCAACACTCTTGTAGGAACGGGGCTCTTTGAATTTGGGGACATCGACGGAATTGGCAACGATGTACGTCTGCAACATGTTCAGGCGGTCTGCTATGTTAACGGACTGGTCTACCTTGCCGACACCTACAACAACCGCATCAAGGTGCTGAATCCGCAGACACGTGAGGTCAAAAGCTTCGCAGGCAACAGTGAATCAGGTTTCGCGGATGGAATCGGCGAGGAGGCCCGCTTCAACGAGCCAGGCGGCCTGGCTTATGCCGAGAACAAACTCTACGTCGCCGACACGAATAACCACGCAATCCGCGTGATCGATCTGGAGAGCCGACAAGTCAAAACCCTGCATCTGCAACACTAATTTTCCAGAGGCGAAGGCGCTTTCCAACTTACTTCGCCTCTCGCCTTACAGGCCGGTCCAGGCAGATAGCCAGGCGGCTCAGGCTCGCGATTTAGGCACTATATGATACAATGAGTTGAATTTAAGTCCTATCCACAAAGGAGTGTTTTTTACATGGCTAGTATCATTGAAAATACTGTCTCGCATGCCCAGCAACCCTTCGTCAATGCTCATTTCACCGATTTCACGAAAGAAGAAAATCGTCGCGCCCAGCAAGAGGCGCTTGAGCAGGTCAAGAGCGAACTGGGGCAGACTTACCCATTAATTATCGGTGGCCGCAAGATCACCAATGACCATACGTTCACTTCGATCAATCCCGCCCAACCCGATGAGGTTATCGGTTACTTTTCGAGCGCCACGGTCGGGCAGGTTGATGCCGCTGTTCAAGAAGCCACCGGTATTTTCGAAAGCTGGAAGAAAGTTTCGGCCGAGGATCGCGCTGGCTATCTCTTTGCAGCCGCCAAACTGCTGGAAGAGCGCCGTTTTATCTTCAATGCCTGGATGATTTATGAGACCGGCAAAACCTGGCCCGAGGCCGATGGCGATACCGCAGAAGCGATCGACTTCCTGGAGTTCTACGGTCGCGACATCCTGCGTCTGGCAGGTGAGCAGCCTATCGTGAAGATTCCAACCGAAGATAACGAACTGCGCTACGTTCCTCTGGGCGTTGGCGCTATCATTCCGCCCTGGAACTTCCCTTGCGCCATCATGGTTGGCATGACCAGCGCGGCCTTTGGCGCTGGCAACACGGTCATCCTGAAACCCGCCAGCACGGCTGCCGGAATCGCCGCCCAATTCATGAAAATTCTGGAAGAGGTCGGCGTACCAGCCGGAGTAGTCAACTTCCTACCTGGTTCGGGCGCAACGATCGGTGACGCACTTGTCGATCATCCCCTGGTTCGCTTCATTGCTTTCACCGGCTCTCGCGAGGTTGGTCTGCGTATCAACGAGCGGGCCGCCAGGCATCAAAAGGGCCAGCGCTGGATCAAACGCGCCATCCTGGAGATGGGTGGAAAAGACGCCGTTGTCGTCGATGAGACCGCCGATCTGGAAGCAGCTTCAACGGCTATCGTAGCCTCGGCCTTTGGTTTCCAGGGACAGAAATGTTCGGCTGGCTCGCGCGCGATTATCGTCGAACAGGTCTACGATGAAGTCCTGGAAAAAGTCATTGAGAAAGCCAAAAAGTTGAACCAGGGCGACCCGACGCAGCAGAGCAATGCACTCGGACCTGTCATCGACCAGAACGCCTTCCAGAAGATCAACGACTATATCGAGGTCGGTAAGGGCGAGGGTCGCCTGGCCCTTGGCGGCGGCCACAGTGGTCCTGGCTACTTCATCGAGCAGACAATCTTCGCGGACGTTCCCCCCAAAGCCCGCATCGCCCAGGAAGAGATCTTTGGTCCCGTCCTGGCCGTAATCAAGGCCAGGGACTTCGATGATGCGATGAATATTGCCAACGATACCGAATTTGGTTTGACCGGCGCGCTCTACTCCAAAGTTCCAGAGCGGGTTGAGCGGGCAAAACAAGAGTACCATGTGGGAAATCTCTACCTCAACCGCAAGTGCACGGGCGCTCTGGTTGGTGTACATCCCTTCGGTGGATTTAATATGTCAGGAACGGATTCCAAAGCCGGTGGACACGACTACTTGCTGCTGTTCACACAGGCCAAAGCCATTTCGACACTGAAATAAAACAGGGAGGAAGACCTTGACTGCTATCACCCAGCATGGTCCCGATCTATGGCAGATCTCGCTCCCCTTTCAGGGGGAAGAGCAGATCATCGGCCCTTATCTGCTGGCTGGCAATGGCGAGCTGGCATTAATTGATCCGGGACCGGGCAGCACGCTTGAGGCGCTCCTGGAAGGCATCAAGCAGATGGGTTTTGCCCCTGAGGACATTACCCATCTGCTGGCAACCCATATTCATCTCGACCACGCAGGCTCGGCGGGTTCACTCGCCCTGCGCCTGCCCAGAGCACAGGTCTATGCCCATAGTAAAGGCGCGCCTCACTTATTGGATACGACAAAGGTCGTTGCCAGCGCGTCCCGCATCTATGGCGATCGGATGAAGCCGCTCTGGGGCGAGATCGAATCGGTGCCAAAGGAGCAACTCCAGACCTTTGAGGATGGAGATGTCCTGAATGTGGCTGGACATCGTTTAGAGGTCCACTATGCTCCAGGCCATGCCGTCCATCATGTTGTTTTCCTGGATAGCGGAGTTGGGAGCCTCTTCGCGGGCGATGTCGCAGGCGTAAAGCTGCCCGGCGTGGACTATGTCCGCCCACCTACACCTCCTCCTGATCTGGACCTGGAGGACTGGTCGGCCAGCATAGAACTGGTAAAACGTCTGAAACCCACCGCCGTCTACATGGCCCACTTCGGCCCAACCGGCGAGATTGAAGATCATTTTGCTCGCCTCCAGCAGAAACTATACTTCTGGGGAGACTTCATTCTGAAGGCCATGCGTCATGGCAAAAGCGAAGCAGAGATCATCCGCCTCTTAATTGAGGAAAGCAAGCCTGAATTGATGCAGATTGCAGGGAAACCTCACGATTTCGAGCGTT
>DASSXK010000015.1:0-10248 GCA_035703945.1 Ktedonobacteraceae bacterium
CAGGCATCATCAAGTTCGCCTCACTAGACCGCGATGCTGGGACGAGTATGGGGGCTGATCGTCGTTTCCATGATATTGTCTAAAGCGTAGCGTAAATTTTGGGGAGAAGCGGGCGGAAGCATTCTTTTCTATGAGTCAAATCTCTTGTTTTTTTACAAGCTTCGTAGATCTTCTTAGTGAGGATGCACAGTGAGATACAATGAATGCTTCCGCCTCTTCATTCTAGCGTACCTTTCCTTTGTGTAATCAGGAGAGGTGTGTATCTTTTGCTGATCTTTTTCGCCGTATGAATAGGTGAAATGCTTTTTTGTTCTTAAGGGAGAGGGAAGGATTCAGCGTCTCGATGAGCTGGAATGGGAAATCGGGGAATATACCTGATTTCTACAATGGCAGCCCTCAAAACGGTACTTGACAGAGATAGGTTTCATCGACTATCTTTATGGTGAACATATATATAGGAGAAGTAACAGCAGTTTTAAAAGAATTACTTTCTTTGTTGTACATGCTGTCTTGCCCATAGGGTATTTGCCCCTCGTAAAGCCTCCTTCTGACCTCGTTTCTTTCCACGTCCTCCCCTTCTGGGGAAAAAGGAGACAATCTACCATGACGATGACATGGTCCCGGCAAAGTTCTACCGTGAAAGTACAACTTTTTGGCGTGCGTAAGGATGGTTGTTCCTGTGATCCCTGCGATTGTAATCCGTGTGAATGTGGAGATAATCTGGTTCCTAACGTTCCCAGTTGGAGAATCAGCGGTTTTTTTGTCCAAAGTGGAAGCTATCATGATCAGTCTCTTACAGAAGAACTGCTGCTGAGTCTGGCACAACCCGAGCAGGAGGGTTCCCGAGAGGGCTGGCATGAAGTTCTTCTGGTAGGAAAAGACCTGTCCCTGGAAAAGATCCACGCGCTGCTTTTGATAGGTGAGGCCGACCTTGAGAGTATGCCTGCCGAGGTTGAAGCGCTGCCGAGAACCACGAGGAGTGTCTATCGAGCATCAATGGAATATCAGATGACAGAAAAAGGCCCACACCTCCGAGTTTCATTTTCTCCAGAGTCCACTACCATTGTTCGCCAAGGAGCGCGGCAGCATATGGTGCGAGCCTGGACCTATGATGGTGCTGTGCACATTCGCGGAAATGTCCATCTTGCATCGTCATAGAGAGTGGGGTAGAGGCCGTTTTGAGTGAGAGCATCAACGCCCCTGGTCTGTGAGAAAGGGCAGGGCCGCTGTTCTCCCTTTTATGATCGATGGTTGGGTGGTGAAAGTTTGCCCAACCATCTCCATTGTGGTCTATCTGCAACAGAAGGGTGGAGCAAGGGCAGGGAGATTACCTGCCGGCGGTTTCTTGCTTCTGCTGACCTCCAGATACGGGCTGTTCCGCGATCACAGGATAACGTGCCTCTGCTAACACAGCTTTAATCTGCTCAAGTGAGACGTGTTCGGCAGCATAACGAAGGTGAACCGACTTTGCCGGGATGTCTGTCTGGAGAATTTCGAGGCCTGGTATGGTCTGAAGCGCGTTTGTCACATTGCGCACACACCCCCCACAATTCATCCTGGATAGAGAAATGATGGTTTCTGTCATCATTTTTGCACTTCTTTCTCATGATTTTTTATGACCAACGGATTGGCTCTTTTGTTCCCTCTCAGAAAACGACGCGACGACGACCTCCTTTTTTTGCTTTGAGGCAATCGGTGGCGCTCGTAGAGAGACGTGAAGAGAGCTGTTTTCTCCTCAGTGCGGTGTTTTACCGAAAACGTCCCCAGGAAAATACCTTTGGAAGGTACGAGGAAAAAACCCTACTGGAGTATACAGGATCGCGATTCGTCTCGTCATGAGTATCACTCCCTATTTATTGCTCTACGAGCCGATGTTTCTGTCTGTAATGGAAAAGGAACAAACGAATACGACTTGGGGAGCAATCAACATGACGGTATTTGAACGTATAAGTGTGGAAAAGTGACGTTTAATCCTGCGAATATTAGCCAGTGGGAACGAGGCGAGGCAATCCCAAGTCGGGAAGCATCTGCAAAGCATCGAAGTGGCTATGTGTGGGATGCATTTTTCTGCCTCCGTCCCGTCCAAAGATGCCCATCCTCCTCTGACCAACTCGTTGCGCATCGCGTGGGCTTTTCCAATTCAGAAAAAGTATTGCTTAACAGAAACTTCTATTCAAGCAGAGCATCTACTGTTTCTGTTTTAATCACAGCAATACAACTTCCTAAGCTGAACAATCTCCTCTCAACTGAAAAAAGGGGATCATATTGTTAAACGTCTCCGATCCCCTTTTATACTCATCCGTTACTCTCGAATAATTTTACAGACTTTTCTTTATATACTTATTAAAATCTAACTTCTCTGCTTATTAATACTTACTTCGATATCATTTAATGTATCCATATCATTTAGTTAATCCGTGGTACCTGTAACCGTATGCTGGATCATAACACTCTTCGTGATCTTTCAATTTAGAAAGGACGTTAGCTAGAGACAAATAGCCCACACTGACAACCAGATGTCTGGTGTTATGTCTTGCAGACGTTGCATTCCTTTTTCAGTTTTTAGTTTGAAAACAGGAGACACAGAGCGATGAAGCTAAAAAATGTGTTTATGCTTGCACTCCTGATGCTGACGATGGGGTCATTGGCAGCCTGTGGAGGTGGAAGTAGCAGCGGCGGGAGCGGTAACGTAACTAGCGCCAATCTAACGGTATGGGGCATGGGGGCTGAGGGCGATAGCATGAAAACAGTGGCGAATGATTTCATGAAACAAAACCCTGGCATCCATGTGACAGTCCAGTCCATCCCCTGGGCCAATGCTCATCAAAAATTGCTCACGGCCGTCGCCGGTACCCAGACCCCCGATGTCTCGCAGATGGGCACAACCTGGATGACCGAGTTTGCAAAAACCGGTGCCCTCGATACTACTCCAAGCAGTATCGACCAGAGCGCCTTCTTCCCCAGCGCATGGAAAACTGCCGTCGTCAACGGTACACCCTATGGCGTACCCTGGTACGTTGAGACGCGCGTGCTATATTATCGTACCGACATTGCCCAGAAGGCCGGCATCACTTCGCCTCCGAAAACCTGGGACGATCTGCTGGCCGCCGCCCAGGCGATGAAGCAGAAAGGTGGCTCAAAGTACGGTATCTATCTGCCATCAAATGACTGGCAGACATTCCTGCCCTTCGTCTGGCAGAACAGCGGAAAAGTCTTCGATAATGGAAGTTACACCCTGAATAGCCCTCAAGTTGTTCAGGCCCTTTCCTTCTATCAGAACTTTTTCAAGGATGGCCTTACACCTCAGGTCGAACCACCTAGCTTCGACGAAGTCCAAACCTTCGATCAGGGATCAACTCCTATGTTCTTCTCTGGCCCCTGGAGCGCCGGACTGATCAAGCAGGAAGGTGGAGCATCAATGCAGGGCAAATGGGCTATTGCTCCAATGCCCCAAAAGGTCACGAATACCTCGTTCGTCGGTGGCTCTAACATGGTTGTCTTTAAAAACAGCCCCAACCGTGCTGCCGCCTGGAAGTTTGTCCAGTATCTTAGCGATCCAACCGTCCAGACAAAGTGGTACAACGCCGTTGGTGACCTGCCTTCGGTACAGTCCGCCTGGAACTCGGGAACGATCGCCAGCGACAAGAACCTGGCTATCTTCCACACACAGCTTGGGGACGCTCAGGGCCCACCAAGCACTTCCAAATGGGAAGAAGCTGCCCTTGCTATTGATAATGACATTCAATCGGTAATGTTAGGCAAGTCCTCACCGGATCAAGCGGCACAGGACATGCAGCAGAAGGCTACGTCAATAGGGGTACAATAATGAGTAAGGCCGATATAGGCCTGGCCTCCCCTCGGACTCAGGTGGCGCATCCAGCGTCACCTAAGCCCGGCAAGGCCGGGCGCGAGCAGCGCAATCTCGCAGGTTGGCTCTTCGCCTTACCGTGGACGGTGATCTTCCTGGTCTTCATGGCTTTCCCGATCATCGTATCCCTGCTACTCAGCTTCACGGATTTTGGACTCGCCAATCTACAAGACCCTTTTAGCCTACATTTTATCGGTATTGAAAATTACGTAAAACTCGTGCATGATCAGGTATTCCTGCTCGCTGCGCTCAACACGCTTATCGTCGTAGTTGTAGGCGTCCCCCTAAACGTCATCCTCTCTTTGTTGGTCGCCATCGGCCTGAACCGGGGCGTCAATTATGTAAGAACAATTTTTCGCATTGGCTATTACCTGCCGGTCGTCACCAGCATTGTCGCGATTGCAGTCGTGTGGCGTTTCTTGCTTGACCCGGACACGGGCCTGGTCAATAACCTGCTTCATATGATCGGCATAACCGGACCAAACTGGCTTGGTAGTATTACCCTGGCCTTGCCTTCGATCATTTTCGTGGTCGTATGGCACAACATAGGATCTGCGATGATCATCTTCCTGGCCGGACTTCAGGGTATAGACCCCTCGCTGTACGAGGCCGCAGAGATGGACGGAGCTGGAAAATTCGCCCTCTTCCGCAATATCACACTACCAATGCTGCGACCTACAATGCTCTTTGTGACGGTTATTACCAGTATTGGCTTCCTGCAAGTCTTCCAGGAACCATTCGTGTTGACTCAGGGCGGTCCACTAAATCGCACTCTCACTGTAGGAATATACCTTTATCAGCAGGGCTTCAACTTCTTTAACCAGGGGTATGCGAGCGCAATGGCCTATATCTTGTTTGTGGCTATCGTAATCCTGGCATTCGTTCAGTTCCGTCTACTACGACCACAGACCTGATAAGAAGGAGAGTATATCATGTCGCAAACTGAGCTCCCCGAGCAACTTGTAGCTACAACACCAATCGAACTGGACAAACCTGTACCTCAGGCGAAAACCGCTGCCTCAAATGCCTGGTGGATCTATATTCTCCTGACCCTGGGGCTGGTGGTCATGGTTTTCCCGTTTATCTGGATGATACTCAGTTCACTGAAGGGCGCTGCTGAGCTGTCTCAAATTCCGCCCACGTGGTTCCCCCTGGCACCAACGCTGGAGAACTACAACAAGCTCTTTAATCAGCTCGACTTTCCTGTCTACTTTATGAATTCGGCGATCCTGGGCATATCGATTACGGTTCTCAACCTGATCTTCTGCTCAATGCTGGGCTATGCTCTCGCCAAACTCAGATTTCGTGGAAAAAATATGCTCTTTGGGCTGGTGCTCGCTACGATTATGATACCTGCCTCCGTTACCCTGGTTCCCCTGTTTGTGCTGATGAGCAAAATAGGCCTGGTCAATAATCTGGCGGCTGTCATTCTTCCAGAGGCGGCGGGCGGACTTGGTGTTTTTCTGATGCGGCAATTCATGCTGGGCATTCCGGACGAGCTGCTTGACGCGGGTCGTGTTGATGGCGCAGGCGAGTTTTTCTTGTTCTGGCGCGTTGTGGTGCCTCTGTGCGGTCCCGCCCTGGCAACCCTGACGATCATTCAATTCCTGGCTTCCTGGAATGACTTTTTATTACCCTTGATCATGCTGAACAATGATCAGAGCTACAACCTGCCGATAGCCCTTGCAACGTTCGCCGTTGGCCCACATGTATCAGATAACGGACTACTTCTGGCAGGCGCTGTGGTCGTCGTGATGCCGATCCTGATTATCTTTTTCCTGCTACAACGCTACTTTACGCAGGGTATCGTCATGACAGGTCTGAAAGGCTAAAAGGAGAGAAGCACCCACAGCCGTATTAGCAAATAAAATATGTAAGAATGATGAGGAGATGGAAATGGATACTTCTGCGAACAACGAGAATCATGCTCGCTTTGATTGGGAACAACGCATTGGCCAACGTTCTCACGAGCAAGCACATAGCCAGGTGGCAACAGCCTTACCCCCGCCCACCGGTCTCACAGCCGAGTCCGGCGCGGGACAGGTAACGCTGCGCTGGCAACCAGTTGCCGGTGCGGTCGGCTACCTCGTCCATCGCAGTGAGTCTCCTTCCGGCCCATTTACACCCATTGATCATGGCGGACGCGATGTACTCGTCGTCCCTGGCCCGGTCTACGCCGATACCACGGGCGTACCCGGCACACGTTACTGGTACGCCGTTACCTCGCTCTCTGATGCGAAGTCACCTGAGAGTGAACTCTCGGTCCCGGTTGAAGCAGGTCCAGAAGCGAACAGCGCGCAGCCACTAACCCTGCGTGTCCAGGCCCAAACCTCTGCGGGACAGCTCAATCCTGTCTGGCATATGCTCGGCTCCGAACACCTCTCACAGTTTTTCTATGAGGAGGGACCAGGAAGCAGCCAGATCGGCCCCGAATTCCGAGCGGCATTACGTCTGGCACGGACCGAGTTGGGAGCGACTTACATTCGCGCCCATGCCATCTTGCACGATGAACTTGGTGTGTACAGAGAAGTTTCTGGCGAGGCCCACTACGATTTCACTGCCATTGACCGCATCTATGACCAGCTACTACAACTGGGCCTTCGTCCAATCGTAGAGCTGTCTTTCATGCCGCGTGATCTGGCAACCAATCCCACGGAGACGGTTTTTACCTATCGAGGCATCATCTCGCCTCCTAAAGACTGGCAGCGCTGGGGCGAGCTAAACCAGCGTCTCGCAGCACATCTGGTGGAGCGCTACGGGATCGAAGAGGTCAGTCAGTGGGGCTTCGAGGTCTGGAATGAGGCCAATCTGGATGTATTCTGGGCTGGCACCCAGGTGGATTACTTCCGCCTGTACAATATCGCTGCCCGCGCAATCAAGTCGGTCGACGAGCGACTGCTGGTTGGAGGCCCCTCTACGGCCGCTGCCGAATGGATAGCCGACTTCCTTGCTTTCATACGCAGCGAAGGCGCGCCGCTGGACTTTATCTCGACCCACACCTACGGCAATCTACCATTGGACTTCAAACAGGCACTTCATACCTACGGTTTTGAGGGCATTAAGATCTGGTGGACAGAATGGGGCGTGACGCCAACCCACTTCGCCCATGTCAATGACTCGGCCTTTGGAGCACCCTTTATTCTTCACGGCATGAAGAGCGTCCAGGGACGCGTCGATGCCCTTGCCTACTGGGTGATCAGCGATCACTTTGAAGAGCTGGGCCGTGCGCCACGATTACTGCATGACGGCTTCGGCCTGCTCACAGTTGGGAATCTACGTAAACCCCGCTATTGGGCGCTGGCTCTTGCGGAATCGCTGGGCACCCAACTCGTACAGCTTGATATAGAGGGAGACGGCGCTGGCTCACTGGTAGACGGCTGGGCAAGTCGTAAACCCGACGGCTCTCTGGATCTGCTTGTCTGGAACGGCACCCTTGACCAATCCAAAATTCAGGGCCATGCGCTCCTGAACCGCCATCTGCATGTGTGTGTCGAAGGTCTCGAAGCACGTCCCTATCAGGGGATGGTCGCACGTGTCGATGCAGCCCATTCAAACATTGGAGCTCACTGGATACCCGAGAATGACTGGCCAACACCAGAGCAGTGGGCAACCCTGCGGGCGGAAGATAAGCTGGACGAGACCCCTCTGCCAGCCATTGTTCCGACCGAGGGCCATCTAAATCTTTCCTTTGATCTACCTATGCCTGGTGTGATCAGAATCCGGCTCATCCCTCAATAAGGATGAGCCAGCTCTGCCAGGAACACCCGCGAGATACAGATGACAGAGCATACGGTGCCAGACACAATCATCTATGGTTTAACAATCACGTCCTTTCTCATCTAGAGATTTGTAACGTCACAGATCTCTAGATCACTTGATAGATTTCAAAAGTCCAAAGGAGGTACATCTTGAAATCACAGCGTTTGATTGTCTACGCCATGCTATTTGCAATCCTCAGTATCAGCAGCCTTGCATATGGGGCATCATCATCCGTCGCTCACGCCGCCCCTTCTAATCGTAGCGCATCAGGGTCAGGACAGCTAAGTTATGGCCAGCAACAGGTGCTGCATAACATTGCAAAACAGACCTGGCGCTTCTTCGATGCCGACGTTGATCCCAACACACACCTGCCAATGGACAACATTGGTCTCTATGGAGCCCCTGCACGTGGCGCTTACACATCTCCGACAAACATCGGCGTCTACTTCTGGAGTGTGACAGCCGCGCAGGATCTCGGCCTCATCACACATGCCCAGGCGTTGCAACGTGCCAATGCGACCCTGACCGAAGTTGAAAAGATCAGCAAATGGAAGGGGTTCCTCTTTAGCTGGTACGATACAACCAACGGGCACAGAATCTCAGGCCCAGGTGGCACCGACCAGGAGGGTCAACCAGTCCAGGGCGCGTTTATCTCGACTGTCGATAGTGGCTGGTATGCGTCCGGCCTGATCCTTGTTCGGCAGGTGTTTCCGGAGCTGGCAGCACGAGCAACGACGCTGCTGAATGCAATGGACTTCAACATCTTCTACGACAATGGTGACCAGAGTCAGAGCATTACCGCCGGTCAAATGTATGGTGGCTATTATGCTGACCAGGGACCAGCCGGCTTCCATTATGGCGTGCTCAACGCCGAGATACGCATCGCAGCCTACATCGGTATCGGTACACATAGAATGCCTGGCGATGTCTGGTGGCGGACCTGGCGTACGCTACCCGCCGATTTTGACTGGCAGGGGCAGCCGCCTCAGGGCTACAATGCAACCTACACTGATCCTCAATCAGGAAAACAATTCACGGTTTTTGAGGGCCACTATACCTCCAATGGTATCAACTTCGTACCAAGCTGGGGAGGCAGCCAGTTCGAAGGCTTGATGGACCCTCTGGTCATTCCAGAGACAACCTGGGGAACAAGCAGTTTCGGCCTCAATGACCTTCGTTATGCTCAGGCACAGATCGCCTATGCAACGCAGACACTGCACTATCCGGTCTGGGGCCTCTCACCATCGAGCACACCTGATGACACCGGAAACTACGATGCCTATGGAGCACACTCCCTGGCCTCCAACAGCAAATGTTGCCCTTACGACGAGACCGCCGTTACTCCACACGCCTCTTTCCTGGCGCTTAACCTGGTGCCACAGCAGGCATTCAGCAATATCCAGACCCTGCGTTCGCTCTACCCGAGCATCTACGGTCCATACGGCTTCTTCGATGCCGTAAACCCGACCACGGGCTCGGTGGGACATCGTTACCTCGTTCTTGATCAGTCAATGATCATGGCCGCCCTGGATAATGCACTGAGCGGACAAAAAATGCTACAGCACTTTGCACCCGATCCCGTTATTGCGGCAGCGCGGCCCTACCTGTCAGAAGAAAGCTTCTCCATCAAGTAGCTGCTCTACTCGCGAACATTTTATGCGTATGTATGCCTGGTCAGGCAAACAGCCGGGACCAATAAAAACAGTGAGGAACCAGAGATGGTTCCTCACTTATCAATTCTTACGTGTGCATACGTAATATTCCTTGCTTGATGGGCTGAGCCGGATTTCGACCCTCGTCAAGCAAGCCAGGGCTCTGGGAATGCAGCGTCTGGCAATTACCGATTGGTCTTGACCCAGAAAAATGGATCAAGACCAACGTTCAATGAGCAGACCCAGGAGGAACAGGTAGTTCTGCTCACAGGTGAGGTTCAGTATCGTGAGCAACGTGACGAAGTCACCATTCTTATGGAAGAGAATTGGAAAATGGCAGGATTCACCAAGAAATCTGTGCAAAGGAGGGATTACGCAATGCAAAACGGTACTCTTTACCCCAGCAATTTGGAAATCACAGCGCGTCACGAAGCAGGTCACGCAGTTGTAGCAAAGTTGTTTACATGGTCGGTTGAAGAAATGGTGCTCTATGCTGATCCAGCAGACAATTGAGGAGGACGCAAGAAAGATTCTCAGTCACCCAACCTGCTGGCGTTTATCAGAAAACTTGGCAGCAGGACTGATCAGTGCTATTCAGGATGGCAAGAAATCAGCAGTGCAAGATGGGGTTGATCAGGTGTACAGATTCAGCAATGAAGAGATTTACGCAAACTTTGCCCAAACGCTGGAAAGCAAGCGTTAAAGTAACGATTCACTGCCACACGTTCAGTTCGTGAGTGCCCCCGTAACTGCTTTGACTAACTAGACCTGTCACAAGCACCAGCGTATCTCAACCCGAAGTTTGTCGGCCAAGGATTCTCCGACAAGACCGACAACCATGCCCACCCTCTTTTCTATCAGGAACATTTCCCGGGTAAGTCGGGAAATGTTCCCGCAAAAACCTCCCGGCTCAACGGGAAATTCGCTCATGACATGGGAAGACCTTTCCAGTTATGCTTCAGACAAATA
>DASSXK010000197.1:0-4824 GCA_035703945.1 Ktedonobacteraceae bacterium
GATAGAAGTACAAGACGACATTTTTTCCGCGAAGATCCGCAAGGTGGATCTGCTCTTCGGTTGTTGACTCATCGCTGGTAATCGCAGGTAACGTAAAATCGGGAGCAGGCTGCTGCTCTTGAATCTCGATTGGATCGCTCATAATTACATACTCCTCGTGCTAAGAAGTTATCGTTTTTCAGAGGTCGAAGTTACTTCCCGCCAATCAGGCGTTAAAAGCCATAATTGCCTCTGCCGGAGTATTTTCAACTTCTACCATTTCACCCGCCCAGTATACCACAGTCGAGGAAAGGACAATGGCATATTGGGACGCTGTCCCGAACCCTGCCAGGGAAGCTACGCCTCCCTGGACCCACTTTTAATCATGAGGTAGATACGTCCTGTGTTTCAGGCTCAATATCTTGTTTAGGATGTTAATGAGTGCAGTTTGGCAAGAGGGATCGTTTTCCAGGGAGGGAGAGTCGGTTAGGGGAGCAGCTCTGCGTTTAAAAGTCGGGTTTCCGCACCGACGATTAGCTTTATCAGTGCGGAAACCCGACTACTCGAATGCTATTCTCTCGTTAGCAGGACGAATCCCGATCGGCCTGTTTCTATGGGAGAACAACGATAGTTGCCAGCATGCCAAGGTAGTCATGCAGGTCGCAACGGAAGGCATAGGAACCAGCTTTGGTGAATGTCACTTTGTAGGTTTTGCCGAACCAGAGTGGATCAGCCCCCAGAAAACCTGAGTTGAGTGGTGCTGAGCCATCAAATGCTGCTGGATTGCCATAAGGAGCAAAGTCGTTAAGTGTTGATTGTCCGAACGTGACTGTATGCGGCTCCATGATATCTCGGTTAGTGAATGTGATGGTTTGTCCGACATGGATTACGATATCCTGCGGGAAAAAGCGTACGACACTGACCTTCCCATTCCCAATTCCGAGCGTTACATTCAAATTGCTCGACTCATCCGCTGCCTGATCTGTCAGCTTTTGCCCGATGTGTAGCAGAACGTCAGTTTTATGCTCAATCTGGCGATCGTAAAAGTCTTGTGAATGAGGATAAGGTGTTCCGGCTGCTCGAACATGGATAACGCCAACCATCGAAGGATGAACCAGGCAGTGGTATGTAAAGTCGCCTGTTACACCAAAGGTTAGCTTGTAGCCTTCACCTCCGGGGAGACCGGGGAAGTTAGCTATAAGGCCAGAACTGAAGTAAGAGACGCCATCATAGGTGCTGCCGCCCTGTGGCAGAATCTGCAACGGGTCGTTAGGATCGAATACTGGAAGTTGCTGCCCAGGTTTTAGGAACGTGACAGTATGGATGTCACCCGCTTTGGCCGTCCAGACTACAGTGTCCCCGACATTGATCCATAAGCTTTGCGGCAAAAAGGCCATTCCCTGGATTGACTGACTCTTGTTTTCAATGGCTACTACCGCATGCCATGTGCGAGGTTGCGAGGCTGGGGCGGCACCAGCCGTAAACGGCAGGAGCGCGCTGAACAGAAGACTCAATAACGAAGCGCTCAGGACAAACCAGGTTGTGCGCAGTGATCTCTGTGTTGACATTCCGTATTCCCCTTTCCGGAAGTGTAGATAGAAATGAGGTTGTTTTTTGCAACATCCCTGGTCGAAGAAAGGATGTTGCGCTGTGGGCGCTGGATAGCACACGTTGGTGTTCAAGTCATTACAAGCGCGTTTTTCCTCCCCTTTCTTTGCGCATAGCCGTCATTATTGTGTTCCTCTGGACATTCCACGAAACCTCCACATTGCTAGATGAATGAATAGCAGGCCCAGTCCAATTGCGGTTAATACACCATCCAGACTTAAACCTTCATCGAAGGGTGCTGAAGTGTTGATACCTGGAAAACTATGACCTGCCATCAGGTAATAATTTGTAGTCATCAGGATGCCACCGGTGATTGCCAGCATTGCAATTAGGTTGAGCCAGTGCGCCCAGTGTGCTGCGATAAAATATCCACTGACCCATAACAGTGCGCCAGCAAAGAAACCTATGGCGATAAGCAGTTCGCTGATTTCGACCAGCATTGCCCAGACCTGAGCATGAGGAATGACTTGTTGCTGGATAAATGTAACCCACCAGCTATTCGGGTTATTTTGAATGGAGGTGGAGAGCATCTCTCCCAGGCCAGGCAGGTATTTTGGACTGAAAACCTTGTCCAGCCCAGAGATCAGCCACTCATAACCAATCACTGCCTCGACTAGCGCTAATCCCCAGGCTGCTGGATAAGACATATTCTCTTTGTATCGGGTAGCAAACAATGGTGCCAGTATGTTAGACACATTGCGTTGGAAGGGTGATACAGCCATACATTTCTTCCTTTATGCTGGTTGTTGGCCGTCTGAATCTTTGTTTGCCTGCGCAGGTGACTTTGCCTCATCCCTTTTGACTGAAAGCAGGGGTAATGCAAGATCGCGTATTTTCATCAGCACTCCATGCAGGGCGGCTTCATCAATCAGATCGCCATGCAGGATGGTGTTGCCGTCTCCGTCGTAACTGATCATCAGGCCATTGAACCATTCAGACCAGCGTTGATCAAGCTGCCCTTTGACGCGAATTTCATACATCATCTTTCTTACCCCTTATAATCTCGCTGTGGGTGCAGGGGTTATGTTACATAGTTGCGGGTGCAATCTGCTGGTGGAAGTGGAACAGATTGGTTGGATCGTAGCGCCCCCTGAGCATTGCCAACCGGGAATAGATAGCTGGTGAACAGGCGGCATAGATTCCCTCCACTCCTTCTTATGTCTATGTTCTGAGTGTAATGGAGGAAGGGGTTGAGATGCCGCCCACCAAAGTAGTAGTTTGTGGGTTGATTTTTAGAGCAAGGGTTGAGTAGCAAAGAAATGCCTGGTTAAGTTAAAGGAGATGCAATCTTTGGGCCCTGACGATAGCCTGGGTACGGCTCTGGACACTCAGTTTACCACAAAGGTTAAAGACATGGCGCTTGACCGTATTCACACTTACAATCAGGCGGCGGGCAATCTCACCGTTTGAGGCGCCTGTACTAATCAGGTATAATACTTCACGTTCCCGCTCTGTCAGAGGCTCTATCAGTCCGCTATGATCAGGATCTGCGGTTGCTATATTTGGGGTGTGCTGCCCATCCATCAGGGAGAGTAGCCTGGTTACGTAGTCAGGTTGAATTCCACAGGCCCAGGCTTCACGTAACAGATTAAGCATAGGCTGGCCCTCATCAACAAAGAGGCGTATGTAGCCCTCTGGCTCAGCGAGTGTGAGGGCACATTGTAAGGTGCTGAGTGCTTCATGTTTACTGCTCTGAGCCGAAAGGACCAGGGCTTGAAGCATGAGGATTTCTATGGTGCTTCCTGTGCGTGCCTTTTCCTCGGCATCGGTAAGATGGCGTTTTAGCAGGGATAAAGCATCTTTAAGAAATGGCCCTCCCCGGTCTGCCAGTCCTTGAGCAATCTTGACTCGTGCCAGGGTAAGGTATTCTCGCTCACGAACATAGTTTGGAGCATCGTTGATGGAGAGGCCGCTCTCATCAACCCACTGGATGGCAGAGGCGAGGTCTCCCTGGGCCAGTTTTATCTGTATACGAACTGTGGTTGCCCGTGCAAGCAGATAGGCGGCAATTTTGCGTCTGGAGGCGGCCTGTGTATAGGCATCTAAGGTTGCCAGGGCCTCACTGTTTTTACCCTGTGCCATCTGTAAACGCGCCAGTGTGGTGTGACCCAGCGTGAGAGCGTCGGCGTAAACAACAGAGCCGTCTTTAAGCAGGCGCATGCCATGCATCAGACTTAATTCCGCCTCTTCAAGCTTGTTCAATTCACGCAACAGGTCTGCCAGGTTGAAGTAGTAGAACAGCCCGATCGGGCTTTCAAATGGGGCCTGACATGAAACAACCTGGGTGATTGTCCTGTAGATTTCAATGGCCTTGCGAAGTCGGCCACGCATCATCCACAGGGATGCGAGCATACAGGTGCAGCCTGGATAGAGCATTAGGTCGCCTGAGACAGGTGCAGAGGCCACTAAATTGGCTATGTGATCATTGGCGCCGGTCACATCACCACTTACGAGAAAGGCGTTGGCGGAGTGGAAGATAGCAGCCTGCCGCCAGACTACCTCTGTCTCTGGCAGGAGAATAAGAGCCTGCTGTGCGAGTGTGACACTTTGTACAAGATCACCTTCGTAGCGGAAGATGCTCAAACGGGTGAGAGCAATCTGACCACGAATGACATTTACCTCATCAGGCGCGATGCCAGCTAAAAGGGCCACTTCCGCATCATAGAGGCGAGCTTCGGCAGCGCTATGCTGCATCGTTACGATCAGCAACATTGCATGCATGGTACATAGACGTGGACGAGATCGAATTAACCGGTCAGGAAGCGCATTGAGCCAGTTAAGTAGTGTGAGAGATTGCTCCTGACTTATGATTACAGAATGTTGCTCGATCAAGTCAGCGGCACGTTCGATATCGTTTGCGGCCAGAGCATGTTGGATTGCTGGATTGGACTGAGCATGTTGTTCGTACCAGTTGCTTGCACGGCGATGTAGCTCAGAGACCAGATCCGGCTCGGCGTGAAGCAGGCGGTTCTGTAGCATCTCTGCAAACAGATGGTGGTAGCGATACCATTGTCGTGTTTCGTCAAGTGGAACCACAAAGAGATTGGCTCGCTCAAGAGCTTGCAGCATAGCCTGTCCCCCTGGCTGTCCGGTTAGCGCCTCGCACAGTGATCCGTTCAAACGTTCCAGGATCGAGGTATATAGCAGAAATGATTGTATCGCTTCTGGTTGGCGAGCGAGTACCTCTTCCGTCAGAAAGTCGAGGACGAAGCGATGACTTCCCGTAAAGACAGTGAA
>DASSXK010000217.1:0-7609 GCA_035703945.1 Ktedonobacteraceae bacterium
GCATCAGGAAGTGGTTGACCTTAAGGCAGGGATAAAATTTTGCTTTGTGTAGCGAGCATTCGTTGTGTCTCGGAAAGTAGGTTGCCAAATGTCTGAGAGTGCTGAAAATGCCCCGGTTGCAGTATCTGGAGACAGGAACAAACGCAAACGTCGTATCCTTCTATTTTGTGGCGTGAGCCTCATAAACGTGGCTTTGCTTGTGTTTCTTGTGACGCAGTTGCTTACGCCAGCCGCTCATCCATCCTCTGACCCGCTTGTTGGCCATCCCGCGCCCAATTTTTCGTTGCTTGCTTTGCACCTGACGTCTGCCAAAGGCACGCTTTCGCTTTCAAGTTTTAAGGGGCGGCCAGTAGTCTTGAATTTTTTTGCTTCGTGGTGTGATCCCTGTAAAGGCGAGGCCCCGCTTTTGGAACAATCCTGGACGCAGATGCAGCAGCAGCACAAGGATGTTGTCTTTTTGGGTGTGGATTTTCATGAGCCCAATAGCGATGCCACAGGTTTTCTCCGTTCGTTCAAGATTACATATCCTGCCGTGCTTGATGCGGATGGCTCGGTCGCTAGCAAATATGGGATAGTCGCTTTACCCGGAACGATTTTTATCAATCGAGATGGGGTTGTGGTAAGCAAAGAGGCAAGAGAACTGACCTCCCAGGTGCTGTCGAGCGATCTGAAGTTGATCGCCTGAAATCTGTGGTTGAGGGTGAGGTCTTTTTGTGATTGAACGTCGCGTTCTGAATATGTTGTTGGGCATTTACAAGCATGAAGCCTCCCGTCGCTTTGCTGACAGGTACCCTGCTGGCGTATACTTAAGGCTGAGCATAGTTAGTTCACAAGAGTCTGCGTTTATCAGGGAGGCGATGTGAGAGAATCGTCAGTTGCGCGACAAGACAGTGTTGATGATGAGAAAGAGACCGGACGCATCGAAGCCTTCAGCGATGGTGTCTTTGCCGTGGCAATCACCTTGCTTGTCTTAAATATCCATATCACCGATATAGATCAGTCTAAGCTTTTGACGGATCAGAACTTGCTGGGAAGTATCAGTGGGCAGTTGCCGAATTTTTCAGCGTTTGTGATTAGCTTTTTCACAATTGGGATCATGTGGATAAATCACCATAAGATTTTCAAGCAGATTAAGCGAACTGATACAGGGCTGTTGCTGCTCAATATCTTACTGCTGTTGATCATTGTATTTATCCCGGTCCCCACCGCGCTGCTGGCTGATTATCTATTTAACTCTCAATCTCACTATGCCGCGATTCTTTATAGTGGAACATTTTTTATGATGGCCGTCTGCTTTAATATCCTCTGGCGCTATGCTGCCTATAATGGACGGCTGCTTGGTAAGAACTATGATGTAAAGGCGGTTAAAGCGATCGATGGGCAGTATTTGTTTGGCCCGTTGCTTTATATTGTGGCAATCATTCTGGCGTTTATCAACACTCCGATCAGTGCGCTATTTCAGTTCCTGCTGGCGCTCTACTTTGCCTTTCCTGGTCGTGTGCCCCGGGCTCAAACGGCTCAAGTTGAGCCAGTAGAGGCGCGCGAGCCAGTAGAAGCGAGGGAAGATGAGGATGAGTCGCAAAAAGAGCCAGCGCCGCAAGAAGAGCAAAAATCATAACTCCTTTTTTATTGGTAGCTACATTCAACGTTTACTCCTCTAGAAGAGTTTTTTTTATACATATGAATTGTGAATAGCCATTCAGAATGGTCTTTCAATAGCATGCGTACTACCTGCTTACCTGGTTGAGTGATTATCGCTCAAAATACGTATTGTTAGGTAGAGTGATTGCTTGTTTTTAAGGCTGCTGATTTTTTTGAATAACAGAATGCATTCTTTGAGGCAATAGAAGAGGGGGAAAGAATGGGACTGGTTGTTGAGCACATTAACAAGTCTTTTGGCCCATTGCAGGTCATTAAAGATCTATCAATGGAGGTAAGAGAGGGTTCGATCTTTGGCTTTCTGGGGGCCAATGGGGCTGGTAAAACAACGACGATGCGTATGATTCTCGATATTATTCGGCCTGATAGCGGACGGATTAGCTGGAATGGGGCCGATGTCAGCCAGGTCCCTCGTAAAAGCTGGGGCTACCTGCCGGAGGAGCGGGGACTCTATCCAAAAATGGTGGTTGAGGAGCAACTGCTTTTTCTGGCGAGGCTCTATGGCATGTCGAAACAGGCTGCCCAGAAAGAACTCGATGAATGGTTTGAACGCTTTCAGATCAACGCGAACCGCAAGAAAAAGGTTGAGGAACTCTCAAAAGGAAATCAGCAGAAGGTCCAGTTTTTAGCAACGATCATGCACGATCCGCAGATCTTAATCATGGATGAGCCTTTCAGTGGTCTGGACCCCGTCAATGCAACCGTTCTGAAAGAGGCCTTTCTGGAAATGCATGGCCGAGGAAAGACGATTATCTTCTCCACACATCAGTTGGAGCAGGTTGAAGAGCTCTGCGAGGATGTTGTGATCATTAATAAGGGTGAGAGTGTCGTGCAGGGTCGCGTTCAGGATGTGAAGCGCCAGCAGGGCCGGAATATTGTGCGCTTAAAGCTGGAGAATGATCCCGAGGTGCGCTGGCTGGATACCCTGGAAGGGGTGCAGGTGACCAAGCGCCGCCAGGATTATATTGAAATGCAGATTCAGTCTGATCGCAACCCAAACTTTATTGTCGAGGCGGCCCTGAGCCACGGTGGAATTATCAATCGTTTTGAACTGGCAGAGCCTTCGTTGACGGACATCTTTATCGAATATGTGGGTCGGATAGCACTTCCCGACGCCCCTGCGGCTGTAAATGCCTGAAAGAGAAGGAAGAGAAAGATGGCAAAGGATACGCTCACCACGCCCGAAGTAGATGTTCCGGCTCAACAGCAGAGCACAATTGTGGCCCGCTCTGGAGAGGCTTCTCTTCAGAATACGTTACGCAATATCTCGCTGATTATCGGACGCGAGTATAAGAACCGGGTCTCTCAACGCAGCTTTAAGATCAGTACGGCTGTCCTGATGTTGCTGATTATCATTGGCTCATTTGTTCCGACGATCATTCAGTTTTTTGCTTCTGGCTCAAGTTTGCCCACAAAAATCGGTCTTATTAACAATGCCGGGGCAGTTGCGGGCCTCCAGGGGGCCAGCCTAAATCACTTTATTGAGACGGGTCTTAATGGCACGACCTCTCAGGCCGCTGGTGCGGGATCTGGTTCACGCTTTACGATTTCTTCGGGGAGCAGTGCGAACCTGCCTGATCTGCTAAAGCAGGTCAAGAATGGCAGCCTGCCTGTATTGCTGGTATTGAACCGAAATGGTGAGCAGCAGCTCCAATTTACCTACTATTCGGCTTCTGATCCCTCCAGCAATGCCACAGATACGACGCTGCCCCAGGTGCAGGCGATTGCCAGCCAGCTTAGCACGATGGATAAATCGTCGCGTCTTGGTTTAACTCCCACTCAAACGAGCAGTCTGTTTACTCCCCCCTCCTTCGCTGTGGTGAATACCCAGCAGGTTCAGGATCATCGCTCGGTAGGTGAGCGTGTTGCTGGTTCGATCATTGCCTATGCCGGGATTATCCTGATCTTCATGTCGATTTTTATGTACGGGATGGGCGTTGCGATGGGCGTTGCGGAAGAGAAAGGGACCAGGATTATGGAGATTCTGGTCAATGCTGCCACGCCATTTCAACTGCTGGCCGGAAAAATCCTGGGGATCGGGGCGGCGGGTCTGACCCAGATGGGGGCGCTGGTTGTCGTCGGTATTGCGTCCCTGCTGCTTCAGAACCCTCTGAAGACGGCTTTGTTTGGTAGCAGTAGTGGCGGCTTCAACGTTGATATCACGGTCGTCTCGGTGACGCTGCTGGCGTTGGTGCTGGTGTACTTTATCCTTGGTTTCTTGCTCTACGCCTCGCTTTTTGCGGCGATGGGGGCGCTGGTGAAGCGACAGGATGAGGTGCAGAATGCTGTAACTCCGATTACCTGGTTGTTTATGGTCGGCTACTTTGTGAGTTTCTTTGGCATCTACGATTCCAGTGCTACCTGGGTGCGTATCGTGGCTTTGATTCCTTTCTGGACTCCCACCGTGATGCTCATGCGCGTTGGAACCGGAACAGCCGCCGGTTGGGAGATTGGACTAAGCATTGTTTTGATGATTGCTGCGATATTCTTCTGCACGTTGATTTCGGCCAGGATCTATCGCTTCGGTATCCTGATGTACGGCCAGAAGCCAAAACTACGTCAATTGGCAAAGATTGCGCGCAGCGCAAAGGCCAACTAACGATAGCGAGGCTCATGCCGTCATGCGAGAAGGAAGTAGACGACGATTGCCGTTGTCCAGGCGTTTATGAATACCTCAAAGCGAGGTAGAGGCGTTTTCTGTCAGCATAAGAGAGTCAGGTGTGTTGGGTTGCCTGGCTCTCTTTTGGTTTGTATTCAGGTATATTTTTCAGGAAATCCATGCTTCATCAGTCTCCTCAATAAGTGTGTGGAAGCCAATCTATCGTTAAAGCCAGCAAGTTGGTTGTTTAGCTCTGTCATCGTTGAAAGGTATACTTGATACGTACCGAGATGCTTACCCCTATTTGAAAGATTGGATATCAACCATGACTTTTGATCTGCAACGGGCACGTCTGGAGACGCCAGGGACTGCCCATGTGCTCCATTTTAATAACGCAGGTTCTTCCCTTACCTCTCAGCCAGTACTTGATGCCACAATCGCTTATCTCCAACGTGAGGCTCAAATTGGTGGCTATGAAGCCGCAATCGAGTCTAGCGAGACACTGGCAGATACTTCCCGTGCCGCTGCCAAGCTGGTCGGGGCCGCCCCTGAAGAAATCGCGCTGACCGGAAGCGCCGATGAGGCCTGGAACCGGGCTTTCTACTCCATCCCATTCAAGCCTGGGGACCGCGTGTTAACCTCGATGGCTGAGTATCATAGCAACTACATTGTCTATTTACAGGCTCAGAAACGGCTTGGCATCACTGTTGAGGCTGTTCCCAACGATAAGCAGGGACAATTTGATGTCGCTGCCTTGCGCAGAATGATCGATAAGCGTGTCAGGCTGATCTCGGTGACACATGTGCCGACCAGTGGCGGCTTGGTTAATCCTGCGGCGGAGATCGGCAAAGTGGCGCGGGAGCATGGTATCCTCTATCTGCTTGATGCTTGCCAGTCGGTTGGCCAGATGCCAATCAATGTTGATGCCATCGGCTGCGATCTGCTTTCGACAACGGGCCGCAAGTATCTGCGTGCTCCTCGTGGCACTGGCTTTCTCTATGTGCGCAACGCGATTGTGGACCAGCTTGAGCCGTATACTATTAGCGGTTACAGTGCCCAATGGGTATCTCCGGATACCTATCAGATTAGCGCCGGGGCTCGTCGCTTCGAGAATTTTGAAAGCAACAAAGCTGCCGTCGTTGGTCTGGGCGTAGCTATCGACTATGCGATGGCGTGGGGACTTGATACGATCTGGCGGCGCGTACGGACGCTGGCTTACGAACTGCGCTCCCAGCTTGCGGCACTGCCAGGGGTGCTTATTCATGATCGTGGGATTGTGCAGTGTGGCATTGTGACCTTTAGCGTTGAGGACCGTGATCCTGATGGAATCCAGCGCCTGCTCCAGGAACAGCAGATCAACGTTACGGTCGCTGAACGTCGCTCCACACTGCTTGATATGTCTGATCGTGGGCTGGAGAGTATGCTCCGCGCTTCCGTCCATTACTACAATTCCGAAGAGGAAATCGAACGCTTTGTGAGGGTGATAGATGGGCTGCTGTGAGCAGGCTGAAAGCAGATGGACGTTTCAGGTAAAGGACTGCGATTGAAGGCTGCTATTCGCTGGAAAGTGGAAAATCCTGGTTACCGGGATGCGTGGGATGCATTCGTCATCGTCTCCTCCTCGTTCTGACGGAAAATTTAAGGAGACGATGACGAATGCGGGAGACTACTCGGTTTTTGCGGCCTGGGCAGACAGAGCATCTTCGATCTTCGCGAGAATCTGCCGGGTTGGCAGGACTTTAGCGAAGCGAGTCATAATCGCAAGGGTTGCTTGCTGGATCGTTTGGTAGGGGACAACCGTCTCGCCATGTTTCAGGTCGCGCGTGGCTGTGGCGTCTTCGGCGAAAAATGTCGTATAGCCACGCTCGTCGGCCTGGCGGGTCGTGCTATCGCAGCACATATGTGTCATATAGCCACTGACGACGAGGGTGTCGGCCCCCAGGTGACGTAAGCGGGCTTCCAGATCCGTCTGGGTGAATGATCCCGGAAAATGTTTGACAATCGTTGGTTCGCCTGGGAAGACCTGGAGACTCTCAATCATCTCTGCCCCCACGCTGCCGGGTCGAAAGACAGCGGCCTCTGGATCAAGACTTTCGTGGCGGATATGGATGACCGGAAGATTCCATTTGCGGAAGGTGTCCAGGAGCGTTTGAATCTGGGCAAAGGCGACCTCGCCCTCCGGGATAACCCACTTGCCATAGGGGGCAAAATATTCATTCTGCACGTCGATGACGATCAAGGCTGGCTTCAAGTTTTTTCTCCTACGCTTTATTAGTCGTAAACAGTCTGCAAAATCTAAAACAATATTGAATCAATTTTTACAACAATTTTTTTGCTGTCTGACTTCCCTGACGGTAGGCCAGGCTCAGTCCTTTGCCAATCGGCACAACGAGATGCTCAAATTGGGGAAGCTGTTCGATGGCATGCAGATAACCAGCAATTTCGTCTGGATGAGAATGAACATTATCGGCCAGGATCAAAGCCTCCGGCGTGAGTTGAGGAAGGAGCAGGGCAAGTTGTTCGGGGGCGCTGCTTCGATCAGCGTCGAAGAAGACGCAATCGAAAGGCCTTTGCAACGAGCGTATAATCTCGGTTGCATCGCCGCAGATCAACTCGACCTGTCCAGTTAGACCTGCCCGATGCAGATTTTCTGAGGCCATTACCTGCTTATGCGGCTCGCGATCAATGCTGACGACATGGCCTCCCGTTTGTTGCATGGCCCAGGCCAGCCAGATGGTGGAATAGCCGTTGGAGGTTCCGATTTCAAGCACACTGGTGCGATGGCTGCTTCTCAGTAAAACGCTCAGGAAGCGGGCTGTATCAGGCTCCAGGTTGAGCAGCTTTTTGCGGCGATCCTGTTCCTGGCTATCGTGGTGCAGGCCCGTTTCGTGGAGTTCGTTTAGCAGGCTTTGCAGATCAGGATTCATCATTGAATAGCTCCTCTCGATTGTCTACCTCGGTAAATATGCGAGCCAGAAATGCTAAAATTGATAAAGTTGTAATAAGTATAAACCAAGATCGTGATTGCGGAGGACTCTCCTTCATGGAATTTGATGCACTGACCTATCTTCGTTGGCATGTAGAGGCGGTCTGGGGGGTAGCGTTTCCCGCCGAATTTGGGAAGCAAGGTGATATAGAACTTTTACCAACGGGCAAGCGACCTCCCTGGAAGTTGCTGCTGGCAGATATAGCTGTGGGTCGCTTTCGGATCTGGCGGCCCGATATCCCTTTAAGTGAGCGAGCAAGCTTGCTTTCACAGCTTGAATCGGCCTTCGCTTTACCTTCGGATGTGGCTGTTGCGCCAGAGATCAGTCGTGAAGTAGCCTTGCATCTGGCTTCGTCCCCTGAGAT
>DASSXK010000321.1:0-3205 GCA_035703945.1 Ktedonobacteraceae bacterium
TCATCCTGGAAGGGAAGTACCTGAACTACAACACGATGGACAAGGTGATGCAGAAGCATGAGGCATACAGGGAGTTGCCAACCAAAGTAGCGCAAATGGTCGTGAAGCAAGTGCATGAAGCATGGGTAAGCTACTTTAAAGCGATGACAGCGTACAGGGAACACCCTGAGAAGTTTCAGGCTCGTCCCAAGTTGCCAGGATACAAAGACAAAACACAAGGCCGCAACCTGCTCGTGTACACGCTACAGGCGCTCCAGGGCGGTCAAAGCAAAAAAGGCATACAAGGCACCATCAAGCCATCAGGACTTCCGATCGAGATCACGACCCGACACATCGAGATCAAGCAAGTCCGCATTGTGCCACGAAAAGGCTATTATGTCGTGGAAGTCATTTATGAGCACGAACAGCCAACAAGCGCGGTAAACCCTGCTTACTACGCAGGCATCGACATTGGCCTGGAGACGCTGGCGGCGCTAACTTCAAACCAACCCGGCTATATACCGGTTCTGGTTAACGGGCGTCCGATGAAATCCATCAACCAGTTCTACAACAAACGCAGAGCAGCCCTACAGAGCGAGCTTCGGCGGAAAGGCACCACAAAGCGCATGGAGCGCCTGACGAATAAGCGCAATCGCCGCATCGACCACTATATGCACACAGCATCCCGATGGATCATTGATGATCTGGTCGCGCATGGAATTGGAACGCTCGTGATTGGCAAGAATGATGGCTGGAAGCAAGAGGCCAACATGGGTAAGCGCACCAATCAACATTTCGTGGGCATTCCGCACGCTCGCTTTATCCAGATGCTCTCGTACAAAGCGGAACGGGTAGGCATTACGGTTATCATCACGGAAGAGTCCTACACCAGCCGTGCCAGCTTCTTAGATCGTGACTCCATGCCAGTCTATGATCCCAACCAGAAAGAGAAGCCCACGTTTAGTGGCAAGCGGATCAAGCGTGGCCTGTACCGTGCAGCAGATGGCACGCTCATTAATGCCGATTGCAATGGATCGAGCAACATTATCAGAAAAGTAGCCCCTGATGCCTTCGAGTCGGAGGGGGTAGAGGATGGGAAAGGCCACAAGCCGGTAGTCCATCCTGTGCGGTTAGTCGTTGCCCCCGCACAAAGCCAAAAAGGGAAATCTCGAGCTCGCGAGAAAACGCTAGAGATCGCTAGTCTTTTTGGAACTATATCACAAGAAACAATCAAGCAGAGGTAATGTGACCTTGACCCGATCGGAGCTGCCTTCTCTTATCCAGACGCACAACCCGCATTATACGCAAATATGAGGATATTTCAGTTTTTCACCTCAATCGTATCTTAAAGTTATTGACAAACCCGAATAAATGGCATATATTCAAGCCAGAACGTATGTTCCATTCATTTCATTGACGAAAGGGAAGGAGAAACAGCCGCTTGGATTTAAGAAATGACACACCAACTGCAAAGGTTTCCTTTCCAATTGCACTTCATGCAAAAATTGGCAATCGCGAGACCGTCATGGCAACGGGCCGAACAGTGCGCGAGCTTATCGACGCCCTCGAACTCGATTTCCCTGGCGTACGCTTCAACCTCTGCTACGAAACTGGTGAGCTACGCCCCTTTGTGAACATTTTCTTAAATCGTGAAAATATTCGCTACTTACAGGGTCTCGACACACCGATACACGATGGAGCCACCCTCCATATTTTCCCCTCGGTTGCAGGTGGTTGAGAAAAATAGCACAGCTTGGAGGAAAACTGCATGGCAGATTCTACATCTTTTGCCCCTGGCACCGTGCTGGTTATGGTCGGCACAAAACGCGGGCTTTTCATTTTAAGTTCAAAGGACCGCGAGAAATGGGAAGTGTCCGCTCCACTTCTAAAGGGACATCGTATCTTCAATGCCACGCTCGATCAGCGGAACGGCCATCGTCTGTTCGCTGCCGATAACGGCGATTTCTTTGGCAATTTTTTGCGCTATAGCGATGATTTCGGCCAGACATGGCATGAGCCAGAGCAGGGCATTCAGTTTCCAGAGGGCAGCGACCTGAAGCTGAACAACATCTGGGTAATTGAGCCGGGCCGACAGGATGAGCCAGGCACCATCTACGCGGGCGTCGATCCGGCAAGCCTTTGGGTAAGTCGGGATGGCGGCGTAAACTGGAGAATGAATACTGGCCTTGCCAACCACCCGACACGGCCACGTTGGGAGCCCGGCGCAGGCGGTTTATGCCTGCACACAATCGTGCCCGATCCTTCCAATACCGCCAGAATGTGGATAGGAATCTCGGCCGTTGGCTGCATGCGGACTGATGACGGGGGCGAAACGTGGGTATTTGCCAATAAGAATACACGCGCTGGCTTCCAACCAGACATCTATCCAGAGTTCGGTCAGTGTATCCACCGACTGTTGCAGCACCCGACAAGCCCGAATGTCTTATATCAACAGAACCATTGCGGCGTCTATAAAAGTATCAATGGCGGTGATGACTGGATCGATATTCAACAAGACCTGCCCTCGGAGTTCGGCTTCCCTATCGCGCTCGATAGACACAATCCCGATACGGTCTATGTAATAGTCGAAGATCCCGAAGGCCGTCAAAACTTTGGCGAACAATTCACGGTCTACCGTACTCAGGACGCCGGGGAGACATGGGAGTCCCTTACCAATGGCCTGCCCTCTGGCAATGAAGTCGTACTGGGCGTGCTGCGTCATGGAATGTCTACGGATGCGGTCAATCCGTGTGGGGTCTATGTCGGCACAAACACCGGCCAACTCTTCGCCAGCCGTGATCGCGGCGATAACTGGAGCCTGATCGCCGATTTCTTGCCACCGATCTATTCAGTCACAACCACCATTATCGTCTAATACTGGCACGAAATCTGGAAGCAACATTGCTTAATCCTGACTCTCAATAAGACCTGACAGCATCAGGAAAAAACTGGCCGGGTTTGCAGCATAAACTCGGCCAGAAGCGTGAGATAAAGTACAACATAGCCAATGCTGTTACTTTGTACCCATCAATACCATGATCTCTTCGTACAGTTTCTCGACGTTTTTCACGGAGGCCATCAGTTCACCATTGGTCGTGCCCGTCATTCCAAGAATGGCATAGCTTCTTTCGATAAAATTCTCTGGCTTCAGACGAAAGGCATCTATCTCTTCCGCGACCCTTTTTTCACTTAGATACCAGGTTTCGTTTAACGCATACAGCACCAG
>DASSXK010000392.1:0-4195 GCA_035703945.1 Ktedonobacteraceae bacterium
GGATAACCGCGTCTGCGCCGACCTTCCAGGTTGTACTTTGGGGTCCATAAAATCCGTATGGATGCATAAGCGACCACCTGTCCAATCTTGCTTCGCCATGTTGTCAGCGAAGTGAGCGGGATTGGCCCTGATAAGTCTATCGCGCCCACTTCGTTGATTGTTAAGAAGCGTTAGTGATTGCCGCTATACGAATTAGTGTGCGTTTGTAGGCAGATGTTCAGAGTAGAATTGTCCCGCTAACTGCTCGGCCTTGTCAGGATCGGCGTGTGTTACCTGGAGCAAGAGAGAAATATCCTGGTTAGGAGCCAGTGTCAGGTCGCTCTTATCTTCTCGGACGGCTTGTAAAATCTCATCGGCCACCATTTTTGGGGTGAGGAACGCCTGGATCTCAATGTGTTGTAGCTCGTTTTCCTGGTGAATCATCGGGGTATCAACCCAGGCCGGGTAGACCGTTGTGATGTTGATGCCAGTGCCATACAGTTCGGCACGCATGGCTGAAGAGAAGCCTCGTACCGCCCACTTGGTCGCACAATAGGCCGAGAGTCCAGGTACCCCTAGCTTGCCCGCAACCGAGCTGAGCAGAACAAAGTGACCTGCCTGTTGTTTGCGCATTGTCGGGAGAGCCGCCTGCACTACGTGGTATGTGCCCATGAAATTAATATTCATGATATTTTGCATCTCGGCTGCTGAAAAATCTTCAATCGGACCGCCCCGGCCGATGCCAGCGCAGTTGACGACCAGGTCGATGCGCCCAAACTCAATTGCGACCGTGTTCATCAGCGACTGCACCTGTGCGGCGTCAGTGACATTCGTAGCGATTCCTGTGATACGTCCACGTGCGCCCGGTTGCTCCTGCTCCAGTTCTGCCGCAACCTCCTGAAGTCGCTCTGTCTGGATGTCAACCAGGACTACATGCGCCCCCTCGGCTCGTAGCGCCCGGGCTGTTGCCAGTCCGATGCCGCTCGCGCCCCCTGTGATGACTGCTACTGTATCAGTAAATTCTGTCAAAGCCATGCTGCAATCTGCTCCTCTCACGAAAATACTGAGCAGCCGCAACGCTGCCCTCTCTGATCTTAGCCCGCAAAACAAGTTTGTGTCAATAACTGCAATGCCTTTAAATGAGTCTTCGGGTGCTTGCAAACCATCTTTAGGATAACACGGCGCACCTGATTTTTTTGCGCCGTGTTATTTGTTTTCGCGAACTGGCCAAGATTACTGTTGCGGTGGCAGCTCTTGCGGATATTCCGTTGTGGGTTGCTCATAAGGTCGTTGTTCGTGTGGCTGAGACTGCTGGGAAGTATGGAAGCTGCCACCTTCCTGATAAGAGCCTGCCTGTTGGGGGGGCTGATAGCCCTCCTGGTATTGACCTGGCTGATATGGTGTTGTCTCAGGCGATTGATAGGGGGGTGTTGGCTGATAGGTTGGTGTTGGTTGCGGCTGGTTGTTTGCGAAAGTATTGCCAAACCCCATCCCTACCAGCGTGCCCATGATGGGTCTTGCCAACGTCCTCAGAATGATCGAGAGGGCTGCACCAACCAGGAACCATTCCCACCAGGATGTCATAAAGAAAAGTGCCAGGATGATCAGCCAGAAAAAGCCATAGAATGCCCCATACGCTACCCGTTGACTCCCACCAAAGAGCCCTCGAAATAGCGTACTGATGGCTAATCCAAAGAACAGGATTGGAAGGAAAAAAAAGCCCGCAGTAGCGTGGCTTACGGCGAATGCCAGAGCCAGGGCCAGCAGGACAATCGCTCCGCTAATCGCGTTGAGTGGATTGCCGTTCGCTCCCCTGTACATTCTGTTCTGGAAGCGCATCTGTCTTCTGTTCATTCTGTCCTCGAACCGCTGCTGCCTTCTGTTGTACATGTTATCCTCGCTTTTGCTCGTGTAGATTTTGGCGCGCTTTTTGTCGAAAAGTTATCTAAAATAACTTGCTATTGAAAGACCCTTCCCAACGGCGCTCTCGTGCCTCCTGCACGCTTTGCAAGCAGGCAGCATTGGAAAGTTTCAGCCTGGATCGCCTCGGGCAACAATGCTCCTGGCTTCACAAGCGCGTTCAGTCAGTGAAGCGAATGGCTTGATAATAGTTACAGTATAGCTGCAAAACTCATGCATGTGAACTGCCACAAGTAATATTTTAAAAGTGACGGTCGTCATATTATTGTGGCGGAAGAACTTCAGGATAATCAACTTGCGGAAGTTCAAATTGGGTCGTTGTTTTTGTTGATGGTTGCTCTGGTTGATAGGGAACGTAAGGTTCTTGCTTGCTTTCCGTCTTGTCTGCCTGCTTTGCTTGATAGCCTTGTTGATAGGGAGCAGAACTGGTCGGATATTTCGGTTGGGACGGCCGTTGAGGAGCGGACGCTACGCTTGCTTTCGGTGGCTGGCTTGATGAGGAGCTCTGCTTGAGTTGCAGACGACGCAGACTCCTCCTTACTAACGTATACGCAATAAGTGTAAGGAAGATGCCGGGTAGAGGCTGCGTGACGAGAGCTACGGCGAAGCCGATCAGCAGAACTGCCTGCTCAATGCTCCTGCCAACTTTTTTTAAGCGGCCCTTCAATAGCGCATTAAAAAGATTTCCTATGGCGATGGTGATAAGCACAATCGGGAGAAAATATGCTCCATGATTCCAGAATGCGGTGGCCATCCCGATAAAAATAATGATCCAGATGAATGTGACCCTAAAGTTGTTCCGCTTGCTCATGAAAACCTCTGGTTGCTCCTGTTCCCTGACATGCCTGCGATAGTAGCTACTCCAGGGTAGATACGTTTCGAGGTATGCCAGGGTTTTACATTGCTTCAGCAGGCTAAATGTGCATCTCGATCAATGTTCGACGAATCGCTGCCAGTGCTTTATCGATCTCCTCGGCCCCAATCCCGTTATGGGTGACGGCTCGGATCAAGTTCCCGCCGAAGTCACTGATTCGGACGCCTTGCTCTTGCAGTTTTTGTACAAAATTGAGCGTCTCGGCGTGCGAAAGTGGCTGCCGGTCATTTTTGAGCAGGGAGAAGATGACAATATTGGTTGCCACCCCTGCGCTATCAATCTCGATCTGGGGAAAATCCGCCAGACCCTGAGCCAGGCGTTTGCTATTCTCGTGGTCTTCGGCCAGTCGGTCGACCATTTTTTGCAGCGCCACAATTCCGGCGGCCGCGATAATACCGGCCTGGCGCATTCCGCCTCCGACCAGCTTGCGGTTCCGATAGGCTCCCCGAATGAAACCTTTGCTACCGACCAGCATGGAGCCGACGGGAGCGCACAGCCCTTTTGAGAGGCAGAACATGACTGAATCTACCTCGGCCACAAGTTCTTTGACGGGAACCTGTAGGGCGACGGCCGCGTTGAAGACGCGCGCACCGTCCATATGTATCCTGGTATTGTGGCTGTGGGCCAGCCGTGCCAGCTCATTGACCTGCTCGACGCTCAAGACTTTTCCGCCACAGCGATTGTGGGTGTTTTCGATGCAGAGAAGCGCCGTTGGGGCACTATGCGGGTCGCTATCATCAATGAAGGACGCCTCCAATTTGGGGCGGTTCAGGGTCCCATCCGCTTCATTTGGAACGACATACATCGGAGATCCGCCCAGCGTGGATGGACCTCCGGCCTCGTAGTTGTAAATATGTGATTCGCTGCCAACGATGATCGCTTCTCGACGTCCGGCATGTGTCAGGTTGGCAAGCAGGTTGCCCATCGTGCCGCTGGGAACGAACAGGGCGGCTTCCTTTCCTGTGATCTCGGCTGCTAGCTCTTGTAGATGGTTGATTGTAGGATCTTCATCGTAGACATCGTCGCCGACTTCGGCGCGGTACATCGCCTCGCGCATCTCCTGGGTTGGGTGTGTCACTGTATCGCTTCTGAGATCAATCAGCATGGTTATGTTACCTCTCAAGATAGAAGGGTTGGAATATCCGCCTTTTCAGATTAGTATATCTCATAATGGAATCTCACCGTTGTGCTATTTGAAGTAAGCTTTTTTCCAGGAAGTGTAGCCTGCTGTCTCAGCCTTTTTAGGAATTATATGTAAAGAGATAGATCTTGAAAAAGGCGGAAGAGTGAATCCTGGCTGGCTTGCGTGGCTTATTTCGCCGAAAAAGCCGTCTCGCTGGGATCGACGCTTCCCACATAGGCACATTCCGGGTGCAGAGGGCAACGGCCACATTCGGGCCTTTGTGAGTGGCATATTTCTCG
>DASSXK010000408.1:0-3765 GCA_035703945.1 Ktedonobacteraceae bacterium
GACCCAGATAGCTCCCAATCCTCGTGAGTGTTTGAGGTGCAAAGTCTGCCAGCTCGCCTTCGATAAACGAGATCATCAACGCCGTCCAGTTGCCATCCGAGGCGAGGGCCGCGCCGCTTTTTGTTCTCAAGACCTGGGGAACTGTGAGACCCTGGTGTCTCAGGTAGTCCAGCACAGCCACCTGGCCCTTCAACTCTGCTTCAACATCATCGCGGAAGGCCCGCAATATGTAGGACTGTCCATCGTCGAACTCAACCCGGTAGATTCCTCGATCCTCAAACATGTATTCCGTAATTGGCTGAATCTTGGCAAGCTTGCTTTGATAATTTTCCTCGACAAGCTGACTTAACGTGACTTGCTGATGCATCATGATTCTATCCCTCTCCGACTGTTTCTTTTATCTACGTTTGCTTGCCAGATCGGTTGAAAGGTAGATGCTTCTTTCAGTTTTGTTTTGCTAGCCTGTATGTACGGTTTATCTGACAGTTTTCCTGGTGACTTCCTGGTTGCCTTTCCTCAGAACGTATCCTGTTTCCAGCAGACAGTAGAGACCGAGATTAAACTCGCCGAGCTTTTTGCTGATTGCGATCAGCATCAGCTTCAATGGCTGCACATACTGCATATAGCTGCCATCAAGTATTGCCTGCTTGAGCTTGCGACGGAAATATTGAACGCTGAATTCGTCTGTCAGGTTTTCACAGTTCGCCAGCAGAACTTCGTTTGGGCAATAGTGAGGATAGGCATTTAAAATAGCCTCAATCAGACGAAGTTCACCTGACTCAAATTGCTCCTCCGCCAGAATAAGCAGCCGACCTTCCCGGTATGAAAAATGCGTTAGCGTTGAGAATTGGGTGTTTAGGGCCAGATCATCATTCTCAGGCAGGAGGCCGGGAAGTGTGAAATACATGATATTCGGTGTGGTTTTCATTTTTCCGGACCTGTTCCTTACAATATCTTCAGTAATTTTTGTGGTACTCTTAGAATGAACGTTCTAATGGAACGAAATGTCAGGTCAGGAGCACGCTTTTCCAGCCACTTCACAAATATCCGCTTGCTAGCTTGAACCGGTTGGATAGAATTACAGATAAACAGCTTGTAAGTTGTGCCTTCAGGCGAAGCCGACTGGGGTGCGTCCGGGAAGAACCGAGGAAAAAACACTGGTTTGACGCCATCCAGTGTACAAGTATAATACATGTTCGACATTTACTACTGACAATAGGAAAAATGGGCTTTTTTTATGATTTTTGTAGAAAAAGACCGCTTCTATCGTGGAGGTGCAGTTGAGCCTCGTACAACCAGTTCCAGCGATACCGTTTCCGTCTGGGGATTTTCGTTGGTTTGGAATCCAGCAACCAGCATTTCAATGGCTCGCGCCCCGATTTCGGCGGCTGGGATCGCGATAGCTGTCAGTTCGGGGTCAATGGCCTTGGCCAGGAAGCCTTCGCTAAAACCGATGACGGAGAGATCCTGCGGAATTGCCAGGCCGTAATCTTTCGCGGCTTTGTAGACTCCGATTGCCAGCAGGGCATCGTCACAGAAGATCGCCGTCGGCGGATCGGGAAGCTTGAGCAGTGCGCTGGCCGCTATCCGAGCCTCATCAATTATAAAGGCTGCCTGCACAGTATAGTCGGGCCTGTTGGAAATACCCGCTTTGTGCAGGGTCGCTTCATAGACCTGTTGGCGAATTTCAAAGGTTTCGGCATCGATATTTGTTGCGAGGTGGGCAATCTTGCGATGTCCCAGACTTAGAAGATGTTGCATCGCTAACTGTGAGCCCCTGCCGATGTCGAGGATCAGCGAGGTCAGCTCCGTTGAGCTTCGATCCACAATTACAGCCCGGTGTTTCAGCTTGGCCAGCTCCAGCGTGTCAGATGTTGATACCGAGCAGAGCACAAACCCTTCGATCGAGTGGGTCGCGAGCGCCTCGACGACGATTCGTTGCCAATCCTGATCGTTACCGGTATTGACCAGCACAACGGTATAGTTGTATTTTCTGGCGGCTTGCTCGGCTCCCCGTAGCACGGAGGCGAAGAAGGGATTTCCCACATCAGGAATGATCAGGGCCACGATATTGGTGTGTCCAAGTCGGAGCGTTCGGGCCACGGTATTCGGACTATACCCTAGCTCCTGCGCGGCTCGCAGCACTGCCTTCTGAGTCAAAGGCGACACGCGCCCGCTCGCTTTCCCCCCAAATACCAGCGAGACCGTAGATTGTGAGACGCCCGCCAGCCTGGCGACGTCAATGCTGGTGGCGTTCCGTTTGCTCTTTTCGCGTGATGTGTTCAAGCTGATCTCCTATCGACGACACTGTTCTGACCTATCCCCTGGCTCTATTGTAACTCAGCAGGGGAAGAGGCCAGCCGTTCAATTCGTTTTTTTTCTCCTATTGACGAAGTCATACGTATGACTTATGATTGAGAGTGTGATCTAAGGGCTGAAATTGTGATGATGGCTATCTTTGCACTTCACTGACTGAACGCGCTTGAGATGCCAGTACTATCGTTACCAGCATCGCTTCACCTGGGAAGCTTTGAAAGCTGCTTGCTTGCTAAGCGTTCAGTAGGCGCGACAGCGCCGTTGGGAAGTATCTTTCAATAGTAAGCCATGCGAAGGCGCGTGAGCGGCGTTGCGAAGGGATCTTGTCAGAGCCAGTCGCGCTAGCAATTTATGAAAGGGAATGTTCCGTGAAGACAAAAGGATTTGTGCTTACCCTGTTAACGGCCTGTTTCTTTGGTCTGGGGGCTGTTTTGGGGAAAATGGTGACGGGTGTCCTGAATCCTCTGTTGGTGACATTTCTGGATTTTTCGATTGGTGGATTGCTGCTCGGCCTTTTCCTGGCCTGGCGCAGAATCTCGCTTTTTGCGAAATTCACACGGCACGATTGGTTGGATCTGCTACTGCTCTCGATCTTTGGTACGGCCCTGCCAGCTTGCAGCGTTATTTTTGGTTTGGGTCTTACCAGCGCCATCAAAGCCGGTTTTTTGCTCCAAATCCAGAGTATTGCCGCCGTTCTTTTTGTCGTCATCTTTCTGCATGAGAAGCTCACCCTGAAGCAATTGGGCGGTATGCTGTTGCTGATTCTCGGTAGCGTATTTGTCGTTATGAAGTCTCTTCAGGCCCGGCCCTGGGAAGCCTTTAATCTGGGTGATATCCTGATTATCCTGGGGGCGCTCGGCTTTGGCTATGCCTATCTGCCCGGTAAGAAGCTCAGTAGTAAGATCGATTCCCTGCCCTTGAATATCTGGAAGTTGCTGATTGGTTCCATCATGATTTTCCCCGTGTTGCTGCTTCAGAAGGGGACTTTTAACGGGCACTTTGTGCCAATGCTGCTCTGGGCGATGCCACTTTACATAATCACCAATTTCTGTATTGGCTATGTGACCCTGCAAGCGGGTATCAGATATCTCCAGGCCTGGGAGTCGGCGACGATTATGCAAACCACCCCGATCTTTTCAACCATCTTCGCGATCCTCATGCTCGGTGATACACTTTCTCCCTTACAAATCATCGGCGGCGCCATCGTCCTCCTTGGAGGCTTCATCGTTGTGATCGGTGGGGCCAGGAAGGTTATTGCCGCCAATAACGATCTGCTTGTGGAGCAGGATGCCAAAGCAAACGTAGCAAGGCGGCAACACATGTAAGGTGCATCTGTTAAATGCACATAGGTAGGATAGTTAGCTATGCAAATAGCTTGCTTAGATCTCTACAGCTTCAAAAACATCTCATGCTGACGGAAAAATTCTCTAAAGCCTATTGCTCGGCAAC
>DASSXK010000460.1:0-5784 GCA_035703945.1 Ktedonobacteraceae bacterium
TAATCGCAACAGGGGGCACAGGATGTATAGATATCCCGGCTTCACCCGATTATATGAGTACAAATAGCGAATCTGATGCAATTGCAGCAATCAATAATGCTCGCTCGCAGGAAAAGCTCCCCCCACTACGCCTACCAAGTAACTATTATCACCTTAGCCCACCGCAACAACAATTTATTTTGCTCAATCAGGAGCGCACCGATCGAGGGCTACCAGCCCTGAAGATGGATGCCACGCTTTCACAGATGGCGCTGGGGTATAGCAAACAATTAGCCAATCTACATTTTTTCTCACACACCAGTCCCATCAGCGGAACCTTCATCGACCGCATGGAGAATAATCCAGCAACGGCCAATCTCTATAGCCTGGCAGCGGAAAACCTCGCAGGAAACCCCGTTGCAGGTGCAGGTCCAATCTATGAATATATGTATGATGACTCAGCAGAAGCCTGTGGCCACCGACTGAATATGCTTGATCCTACACTCACGCTCGTCGGGATCAATTGGGTGCCTTCGAAACAATTCGGCAGTATATCAGCGCAGGAATTTCTGGCCGCCCCCGGCTGGGGCCTGACCTCTCACCCATCTCCCGACACCACGCCACCTTTCCTAAATATGGGGCAACCTCTCCTTAAGGGTACGCATCTCTCTTGCCGCGTGCTCAGTGGAGATAATGTAGGTGTAGTGCGCATTACCTGGTTTATAGATCACATTGGCAATCAACCCTATCTTGGTGCGATCTTCACGCTAGACACAAGCCACCTCTCTCCTGGCAGGCATACGCTCCTGGTCTACGCGGTCGATGGGGCACTCAACTACAACATGGCAAGCTGCACAATAAGCATCAAATAATAAAAACTGTGCTAAAAGCAAGAAAGGGAAATGAGAAATAGTCGAGGAAATTGGTATACCACAGTCACAATAATTGTTCAGTTTGGCATGACTCGCTACATTAAATGAAGGAAAGAGTATCATCGTCTCTCATTACTTGCTGAGGCGAGGCCCTCCTTTCTTTTCAGAAACACAAAGAAGAGGAAGAATCCAATGTCAACCACAGAACAGCCCTCGCTCGATCTCACCAGGTACGTGCAGGTCTCGATGTGTACTATCGACCCGCACGGTTTGATAATCTCTGCCAACGCAGCATTTCTTGATCTAGTTGGCGCCACGCAGGAGGACATACAGCAAGGCCTGTCGCTTCACGAGTTCATGGAGCTGCCCAGAAGTCGCAATGAGAATGATCAGAAAGTACCCTTAGGTCAATGGACAATGACCTTTGAACGGGAGTTGTGTTGTCGAGACGGCAAACGTTTCCCTGTGCAGTTGGAATTCTCCCCGCTGGAGAACGCGACTGACCGCTATCTCACCAAGGTGTTTGATCTGGTTGCCCATCAACGTGCGCAACGCGAAGCCCTCCTGGCCGCTGCTATTATCGGCTCCTCGGATGATGCTATTATCAGCAAAGATCTCGATGGCATTATCGTCAGTTGGAATGCGGGAGCAGAGAAGCTCTACGGTTATTCTGCCAGCGAAGTAATAGGACGCTCTATTTCCCTGCTCATCCCACCTGATCTTGCGGATGATTTTCCACACATCATGAGACTCTTACAACAGGGGAAGAATCTCACCCATCATGAAACCACCAGAATCAAAAAAGACGGGACCAGGGTTCCAGTATCCATAACATTTTCACCAATCAGAGAGAGCAGTGGAAAAATTATCGGAGCTTCCAGTGTCGCGCATGATATCACCGAGCGCAGGCAAATGGAAGACATGATCAGCAAAAACCAGGAATTAATGCAACAATACCGCCGTTCCCAGGAGGTCAACCGCCTCAAGAGCGAGTTTCTGGCCAACATGTCCCATGAGTTGAGAACACCACTCAACGCGATTATCGGCTTCAGCGAACTGATCTATGACGAATTAGCAGGTCCGATTACAGAAGAGCAAAAAGACTACCTGGGCGATGTATTAAGCAGTTCAAAACACCTGCTCCGTTTGATCACCGATGTATTGGACCTGGCTAAGATTGAGGCCGGAAAGATGACGTTTTTACCAGAGCCAGTCATACTGAACGACCTGGTCGATGAAGTATGTAACATCCTGAGACCCCTGACAGCCGACAAGCAACTGAGCCTGGATATGAAAATTGATGCCCAACTTGGCAAAGTCACCGTCGATCCGGCAAAACTGAAACAAGTGCTCTACAACTATCTCTCCAATGCCATCAAATTCACACCTCCTGACGGGCAGATTATGCTCAGATTGCAAGCAGAAGGGCCGGACTTCTTCCGACTGGAGGTGGAGGATAACGGTGTTGGAATCAACCCCGAAGATCTGAGACGCCTTTTCGTCGAGTTCCAGCAGCTCGATGGTAGTATGATCAAGCATTATCAAGGAACTGGTCTGGGCCTTGCTCTGACCAAGCGCATTGTAGAAGCACAGGGTGGCAGGGTCGGCGTACACAGCGTCTTCGGCCAGGGAAGCACCTTCTTCGCGATCCTGCCACGCATTGCTATCGCAACGCCCCCATTAGAGGAGGATGACCTGTCAGCGTCGATGCTTTCGCTGGCCAATCAGACGGAACGTCCGGACGCTTCATCAGTATTAATTGTTGAGGATGAACCCAAGGATAGACGCCCACTCATCCAGGCGTTCACCAACGCGGGATACCGCGTGGAGGTAGCCTCAACTGGCACGCAGGCGGTCGCACAATGTCGCCAGCGTCGCTTCGATGTGATTACCCTGGACCTCCTATTGCCTGATCTGAGTGGCTGGGAAGTGCTACGAGCAATTCGTAGAGAGGGACTCAACTGCGAGGTGCCAGTGATTATAGTCACCCTGATCGCAGAAAAAGAGATAGGCATGGGCTTTCCAATCCATGAGATTTTGAACAAGCCGGTGCAGATGGACGAATTATTTGCTTCGTTGGAAAGAGCTAAGCTAGAAAAAACCAACAACCGATAGAGATAAAGAACAGTTATATTTCACTCCTATGGCTTGAAACGCGGCAGAAAATGATGATCAGAAAAAAGGGATCACAATGAGTAACGAACTAATTATGGTGGTTGATGATAACCCGCTGAATCTAAAGTTGGCCTGCACGCTCCTCAAAAGAAATGGCTATGAGGTATATACTGCCGGGAACGCTGAAGAAACAATGGAGTTACTTCACACTGTGCATCCACGCCTGATCTTAATGGATATCCAACTACCAGATAGAGACGGATTGAGCTTGACGAAACAAATCAAAACCGATGTTGCGACACAAGACATTATCATTGTGGCACATACCGCTTATGCCATGAAAGGAGACGAACAGAAGGCCAGGGCAGCAGGCTGCGATGGGTATATCCCTAAACCCATTGAGACACGCACTTTTATCAAAACAATGATAAGCTTTTTGGAGGCGCCTCAAGCGAAGATATAAGCAGAAGAGAGGCAAAAATAGATGCTACCACGACAAAATTACGCTGAAAGTAAGGATGCCGATCTCCAACAGGAGCACTCCTTAGCAGCAGATAATGAGAGTCACCCACAGGTGCTGATTGTCGAGGATAATCCGTCTATGTCTCGGATGATCACTGCCATCCTGTCAAAGCGGTATCACATCTCTACTGCCTACGACGGACAGGATGGGTTTGAGCAGGCGCTGGCATTGCACCCCGACATCATACTTTGCGATGTGTCAATGCCACGCATGAGCGGAGAGGAACTTGTCAGGGCCCTACGAACACGGTCAGACTTCGATGACATACCTATTGTCGTGCTCTCAGGGCATACCGACGAGCAACTCCGCGTCCAGTTGCTGCGTGCAGGCGCACAGGACTATTTGATGAAACCCTTCAACCGCGAGGAGTTGCGAGTACGAGTGGACAATCTGCTTATGATGCGACAGGCTCGCCAGATGCTCCAGGGAGAGGTCGCCGTTCAAAGCCGGGACCTCGTCACCCTGGCTGGCAAAATCACAGAACAACAACGCCAACTCAAGCAGGCTCTCTCTCTCTTACAAGAACGCGAAACCCGTTTAGTCGCTCAGTCAAAAGAACTGGAAGAACGTGGTCGACAACTCGAACGTACAAATGAAGCCCTCACCGTACGTAACCATCAACTCAATCATATGCAAAGTCGTCTACGCGCCATTATTGATGCCTCGCAAGAGGCTATGCTTTTTCTGGCGCCAGATGGAATCCCGATCGAGGTGAACACACGCTTCACAAGTCTTTTTGGGGGAGACCCGACGAGCTTGCTTTCTCTGACGCCTGATCAGTTGATGGCACTTCTAAAAACACAATTTGCGGATGATGCTTCGCTCGATGAGACGCTTGCATGGAGTACGACAGACCAGGAAAATATCTTTCGAGCATCACAGGTACAAATAGAACCTGCGCGTCGGGAATTCGAGTTGTTTTCTCCTCCCGTCATCAATGTTGATCAAACCTATATTGGTCGGCTCTACGTATGGCATGATGTGACACATGAACGCGAAGTCGATCGGATAAAGTCCGAATTCGTCTCCATGGCCTCCCATGAGTTACGCACACCACTAACCTCCATCAAGGGTTACATTGATCTAATTTTGAACTTCGAAACAGTTGGAATACTGAGCGAGATGCAACGGGAATTTCTGGAGATTGTCGAGAGCAACACACGACGGTTAATGAAGATCACAAATGATCTACTAGATCTCTCACGTTTGGAGTCCGGCAAGCGAGATTTAGACGTTGAAGCACTCAATATCAACCTTCTCATTAGTGAGTTACTGCCTTCTTTCAATCCGAGTTGGGAGACCAAACGGCAGACATTTAAATTTCATCTGCCTGAGGAAGTCACGCAGGTGCTTGGTGACGCAAATCTGGTAACGCAAATTCTCAGCAATTTGCTCTCGAACGCGCACAAATATACTCCTGAGGAGGGACACATCGAACTTTCTATCGAGACCATTGGATCTATTGCCTGGATCTCGATAACCGATAGTGGCATCGGACTGTCCAATGAGGAGCTAGATCAGCTTTTCACTCCCTTCTACCGGGCACGAAACGCTCTCACAAAGGCCGGTGGTGGCACTGGCCTGGGGCTGGTAATTACCAAGTCACTGGTGGAATTGCAAGGCGGGGAGATCCAGGTGACGAGCGAGCCCAATCATGGTTCCACCTTCCGCTTTAGTCTTCCACTGGCCTGAAACAACTGAAACTATTCTCAACTTGCCGGATTCTTCTACTTTCCAAACAAGTATCTGCCCACAAACTCCCAGCAGGTAGGCCATCTTTTTCATCTGGTAAGAGCTCCCATTTAAGGGATTCAAAGATAGTTCGATAGGATTATTAATAGGTGATTTTAAATTTACAAACGTTCTGATCCGATGATATATCTATCATGTTTCAAAACACATGAATCATCGCAGAGAAAATATGAGGAGAAACCGATGAAAAAGGTCCTTCTAGCAGGCACCGCGCTGCTGCTCATCTGTATTGTGGGCGCAGCCATTTTGATATATCTTACTTCGCCTCAATCCATCACTAAACACAAAATCACGTTATCGCAAAGAGCGGTTGGAACGGACTTCACGTATAGCGTCATGAAGCAACAAAATGGGTTTGTTTTGATGAGGGCGGCGCGAGGGGCCAATAATCAACCAATCAGCGCTCCACAAAAAGTCGCTGATTTTACGGATTCTTTCGGCCAGTTTTATACGGATAGTGTGATAAGTATGCAGATCTCGCCAGATCAGCAGTACCTGGCAATTAGCGGTTCTCGCGATTACGGCGAAGAACTCTGGATATAC
>DASSXK010000713.1:0-2903 GCA_035703945.1 Ktedonobacteraceae bacterium
TCCCCCAGACCTGCAATCAAGCAGCAACCTTCTTCGAGACCGGCGGACGTGAAACGGGTGGTCTCGAAGCCAGCATTGCCGCCCCCTTCAGCGACAAAAACACGACCTTCACAACCGGGTTTACCCGGGCAGTCAACATCACAAATAGCCGCTCCCGACCCCTCATCTTCTCCGGCTTCTATATCGAAGGCTCCAGCTTCGCGTCCACCTGAGTCAAGGCCTAAAGTCTCACGGCCTTCCAAAAGCTTACGTCCACCTCAAAAATCGCTGCCACTGGAAGAACAGACCAGTCCAGAAATCATTCGTTTACGGCGCAAAGATGAGACATTTCCGCTGCCCGCAGTGAACCAGAACAACAGTGGTTCACGCCCTTCAAATCCCCCCATTCGACGTGATACAGCAACCACGCCGATTACCTTACCACGCCGCCGTTACACGAGCAATAGCGCACATATCAGACCGGAATTCCATCCGCGCGACATCTCCGTCAACAAGGACACCAATCTTCCACAGATACAAAGTAATCTGGATGAGGGAGAAGCCACCCAGAAACTGGGTCCGGCCTCAGAGGAGACTGCCGTTAAGGATACAAATACAAAAATAGATCCTGACACAAACCCAACGGCGCAGGTAATTGATGCTGACAGTGCTGAGATTAAACGTGTCACCGATCCCACTATCACCAATGCTCAAACGACAAGCGAGATTACAACTGATCCCGCCGCACTGACAATCACCCCTGTTACAACAAGCAAAACGTCGCTTCAGGCCAATTCCGCAGAGGAGCCGGTACAAACACAATCGCCAATCCGCACACGCCTGCGAAGATTTCACATCCAACCACTGCGCTTATTTAACCATGTTTTAGCTTTGCTCCTGGTTGGATTGGCTTGCTTTAGTGTGGTCGAACTGGTTCTAGATATGACCAGTTCCCACCTGATCGTTTCATCCATCAATCCAGAGAGCGGAGTCATACAGTCCAGGCAAGATTCAGGCACAAGGCTCGCCGCCGACACACAAATCACAACGCCAACGCAACTTCCAGGCGGACTCTTCTTCGCGACCCAGGATGGTCGTCAGAATCAACTTTATAGGTTGCATGGCGGAACACTCACCCCCCTGGACCATGAAATACAGACCATGACGGCGACCCCTGGCATCCTCACCACCACGCCCGATGGAAACCTGCTTGTCACCAGCCAGACGGGCGTTAGCCTGCTCACACCAACTGGCAAGCAAATTTGGAGCATCACGGGATCACAACCTACATCTGGCGCTCATACCTTTCAGCCAGCGTTTGATCAGAAAAACATGTACACAGTCAAATCGACCTATGCAAATCAGATAGCGGCCTATTCGCTCACAAGCGGACAGGAGCGCTGGAGCCAGACGCTAAGCGATACGCTCGACGATGCTCCCCCTTTCCTGGTGGATGCGAAACAGCTTTATGTAGCCAGCGACCATCAAATTAGCGCCCTGAGCCTGAATAGTGGCAAGATCCTCTGGAAAGCAGCCCTGCCAACCCGGACGCTGCTGATGGTTAGTGGCAGTAAGCCTCTTTTGCTATCGGCAGGGATAAACGGTCTGACGGCCCTCGATCCACAAAAGGGCACGATCCTCTGGAAAGCCAGTCTCTCGCCAAGATCCAGCGTCTCGGCCTCTTCGCTTACATCCGTCCAGTTTTATCAGGCCAGCCTGAATAACGCGGGTACGGTGGTCTTTGCCAGTGGCACAAGCTGGGAATCGCCAGCAGTACGTGAACATGTCTGGTTGGCAGCCTTTGAGACCAAAACAGGGCAGAATCTCTGGTCTAAGGAGACCGCAGCGGGTTTCTTAAACGCTGATTCCAATCGCACACTGCCGCTTCTGGTGGATGACCAACACAATCTGGTTATCCAGCAACTACAACCGCAGCCTCTCAATCGTACGTTGAGGGCCTTTGATACCACCAGCGGCAATCAGCGCTGGCAAACAAAAGTTGATAGAGTCCAGGGCACATCATCCAGCCTGCTTCAGCAGCAAGATGGCTCGTTCATCCTGGCCAGCACGACAACCGATACGTGGCAACTTCCAGCAAGCTGGCTAATTGAGCGGATCGGATTTGTGGTGGCTCTGGGGCTTAGCTTACTCGGTCTGGGCGTACTCGCAATAACTGTCTGGCTTCTAGATAAACGAAGTCGGCCACAAACTGTACCGGAAGAGCAGCTATTAGCCCCAAACGAAGAACGCAGCAAACTCCAGACCTATTCACCCCAAATCGCTGGTGCCGTGTTACTGCTGCTGTTTATCGGGGCCGGAGTATTCGCCTACTTTGAGCTAAATGGAACCGGCATAATCAACGCGCTGGACATGCGGAACGGGATAGCAGATAGGTCCGGCAATGTCTTTGTGAGTTCAGGTGAGAATTTTAATCACCAGATCACCGCCGTCGATTCCCAGGGCAACACACGCTGGCAAAACCTCTCCAGCGAGGGTCAGATGAGTGTGCTACCGGATACGCAGTCGCCGCACAGCGTGCTGGTGCTGGTGCGTGGACACCTGCCCCAGGGTTATCGCTATGCTCCAACAGATATCGCTTATCCCAACCCACTGGAGTCGCTGGAGATTCTCTATCGCTTCGATCGTCAGAGCGGTGCCCTCCAATGGCAAACGATCTTGAATCCGGCTGGCAGTTCCACGGAAGCAACCATCCTGGGCAACGATCCGCACCAGATTTATATTGCCAGCCTGGGACAAGACACCAGCAACAAACTACAATTGTACGCACTTGAACAGGCAACAGGCAATCTCCTTTGGACTATAACCATTCCGCATACCAATCATGTTACGTCGGCTGGTAGCTTTATTGGAAAAGGCAGCGAACGCGTCTGGCAGGTGGATGGAAAAACATATACAATAGATAT
>DASSXK010000035.1:0-6136 GCA_035703945.1 Ktedonobacteraceae bacterium
AGAGAAACGTTTAGTACGTCAATTGGAACGCCTGGGGAACCAGGTCACCGTGCAACCGTTGGTTCAGGCTGGATAATTCCTCACCAGGATCAGCGGGGAAGGACTTTTTCAGAGGAGAAAAGCAGGAACTCGTACCATCCGGGTGCGAGTTCCTGCTTTTCTATCTAAAGGTTGTCTATGCTTAGCGGCTCTGTTCTTGCACCTCGTGCCAGCGGAAACACTCGGTCGTATGATCATTCACCAGACCCAGCGCCTGCATCAACGAATAGCAAATCGTCGTACCCACAAATGAGAAGCCCAGCCGCTTGAGTTCTTTGCTCATTTTATCCGATTCAGGCGTTGAAACCGGAATATCCCCTTTGCCCTTCCAGCTATTTTGTTTCGGCTGCCCATCCACAAAGCTCCACAGAAACGTATCAAAGCTCCCAGCCCGCTCCTGCACGGCCAAAAAGGCCTGAGCATTCTTGATCGCCGCCGCGATTTTCGCGCGATTGCGAACAATACCAGGATTCAACATCAGCTCCTGGCGTTTCGCTTCGTCGTAGCGAGCAATTTTCTCGGCCTCAAAGTTATCAAAGGCCAATCGATACCCCTCCCGCTTCCTGAGGATCGTTGACCAACTCAAGCCGGCCTGGGCTCCCTCAAGCAGCAAGAATTCAAACAGCAGCCGGTCAGAGTGGGCTGGCACGCCCCATTCCAGGTCGTGATACTCAATTTCCAGGGGGCCACTCTGAGCCCAGGCGCAACGCAGAGGGATTGTAGTTTCTTGCATTACAGTTACTTCCTTACTTCAGCATAGAAAAGACGACCCCTTAAGCGGTAGAGGCCGTTAGAGAGGCCGGAATTGGGAGAATATGGTTTAGAGATGTGGAAGAGCGAACTGGGCAAAGAGTGCTTCCCAGACTTCGCGGTTCTCCATGCGCTCGACAAACGATGCGACGCGTGAATTAATTGTCTCAAAAATACAGCCCAGAATACGCTGCAAGACGATTGAAGCCTCATCAAAGAAATCAGAGGATTTCTGAACATCCCCTTGCAGAACCTCAAAGCATAGCGCCGTAAAATTTTCAACGTCTATATGGTTTTGCTCGATGATAAACTTGTAGTTGCCCATGTAGCGCAGCTTCTTACGCGTCAACAACGATTCCAGCGTATTGGAATCCAGCTCGGTTCCATTGGCACGACACGTCTCGGAAAGTGCATCCATCGTCCAGTTAATAAACTCCACCAGCGCGGGTAGCTGCTCCGTTGGGGTGTGTCTGCGATACCACTCCTGCTCCATCCGGCTAACCAGGTTCATCAGTTCAAAGCTCTCCATCCGCAGCTTTTCAGCGGGATCAGGCAGGCGGACAGAGCTACGTCCTTGCTGGCTTGGAAGCTGTTGCTCTTGATATGGGAGAAGTAGCTTAAATTGCACCAGTTGGCCTAGCTCCTGCGCGACATCCTGTTCGGGCTGGCGTAGAGCCGTCGCAACCTTACGCACCTTGTGAAATACATTCACCACGCCCAGCAGTTCAATTGTGCGTATATCCAGGCCGACCGTGTAAGGAATGACCTGGATCATTTGCAGCGCCGTATTCATACCATTGGGCAGGATATTCTTCAAGGTATCCCAAACATCGGAGTAGCGCACCATCTCCATTGTGACACGCATCACCTCAAGCTCAAGCGAGCTTTCCCCATAAGGAAGCACCGCCTGAATATCGGAGCTGGGAATAAACTCATAGGAGCCTTCCTGCCAGGTTGCCAGATCGCGAGCCGTCCAGAGCGCCTTGGTTCGCAGCGCCTCTTTTAACTGCTGATCATTAATTACACCCATCGCAATCAGGCGTTCACCAATACGCATCCCGAAGGCATCCTGCAACTGTTGATAAAAAGCATGTTCGATCTGCTGATTCGTCGCCATGCCCATCTGCTGCAACACGTCACCGAGGGTCAAAGCATTGGGGTCAAACTCCGAGCAGTTTGCCATCTTCCCATCATTGAAATATATAATGCCGGTTCGCCCTGAAGCCTGCTTCAGGTGAATAGCTCCGGTCATATTGCTGAGCTCCATCATTTGCAGAACTTCCACCAGGCCAAAATCTTGTAGTGAACCTTGCAGTCTGGTGCTAGTTGTCATGCCATCCCCCGTGCGATCCATCCGCAACGTTGTATTGCTATTTGAAGAAGGTTTTTCTGCTGCCGGAGGTAACTATTCGGCGGGGATGCAGGGGATTCTCCTGTTTCCTTGCCGCTGCCAGCGGCCAATTCCGCGTGCCTGAAAGTTACAGCCAAAGCATAAAATTATCATCAGCATTATAACAGATTTCAACGTGTTTCAACAAGAACACCCCGATTACTCCCACCATTCCCTTTACACTGTCTGCCTTGCCAGCACCACTCCATCCCCAACGTATGTTATATTTATTGCATAAGACGTTCAGCCTTCAACTCAATAGTTTCCGATAATTTCTACTTCACACCATCCGCTTGCTTAAAATACCTGATGCCAACATAGGGGACATTTATCACAATAGAGCAGTCACAAATAGAGCTGGCACTTACAGCGGCCTCGTAGTTCCAGGAACCATCTGTCTCAACAGAGAGGAACTTCTATGACTATTCATTTTCAAGCGAGTAGCTCACCTGGACGGGTCGACCCCGCCTGGATCGTGCTGATGAAAGAGCTGGTTGATATTCAAGATAAGCTGGTATTGGATATTGGGTGTAAAGAAGGACTCTACACAAAGGCTCTGGTCGAGTTAGGGGCCAGGGCGGTCACAGGACTGGAGCTCTCGCGCGAACACCTCAATACGGCCCGCGCCAATGTGCAGGAAGAGCCTCGCATCGATCTGGTCCGGGGCGATCCCCTCAACACCGGCTTGCTTGCGGAACGCTACGACGTCGTGATGGAACGTGATATCCTGCACCAGTATCCTCCCGAAGAGATACACCGTTGCCTTGAAGAAGCCTATCGCCTGCTCAAACCCGGCGGCTTGCTGATTATCCAGGAACGTATGAGCGATGATCGTTCGCTTCCCGGTAGCAAAACGCATCTGCATGGCTATTTTTTCTCTCGTTATCCCAAGCTGCGCACGCGAGAATTCATCCGATCCGCTAATGCCGATTCCGTCAAACATATCTTACAAATCCTCGGCTACCAGCATATTCAGGAGCGCAAATACTGGCAGATTGACGAGACCTATCCCAACCTGAATTCCCTCGCCGAGTCCTTGCTCTCTCATAACCAGCAGGTGCTTGAGCAAAACCTGAGCGATGAGGACCTCGAAAGCCTTGCCACCTATATCACCTATCTGGAAGAACAGATGCAGCAGGATGATGGAGCCGAAATCATCTCCAAGGATCGCTGGACAATTCTCTGCGCTGTCAAAGCATCCTCCAACGTTGATCTGGAATCTCTCACTCTCATTACCAGGCAAGCAAAAAATCTTTCAGAGGGCTAAGCAAAATTGCCTGTTTTCTAGCCCATTCAGGACATAAAAAGAACCAGGTGGCATGTTATGTCGATAGCGTAACTATACTGCCAAAGGCACCTGGCTAAGTGACGCAATGTAGATTGATTTTGCTATATAATGAGACCATGAGTATGAAAAATCGTATTGTTATGATTACAGGGGCCGGTCGCGGCATCGGACGAGCCGCCGCCATTCGCTTCGCTCGCGAAGGTGCCAGGGTTGTAATTTTCAGCCGCACCGCCAGCCAGTTGACAGAGGTCGCCACCACAATCACAAACGCTGGTGGTCGCGCCCTAGTCGTCGCTGGAGATGTTTCTGAGGAGGCGGATGTGCAGCGCCTCTTCAAGAGTACAGTCAACGCCTTCGGACGGATAGATATCCTGCTCAACTGCGCCGGTATGGTCGCGGTCAAGCCATTTATCGAGATGGACACCGCGTCCTGGGACAGGGTTGTCGCGGTAAATCTACGCGGCACCTTCCTGTGCTGCCGGGCCGCTTTTCAGCAGATGGCGACCCAAAAGCAGGGTGTGATTATTAATATCTCGTCACTTTCAGGTGTGAAGGGGGTCGAAAAGTTCCCCGGACTAAGCGCCTACAACGTCTCAAAAGCAGGTATTGCAAGTCTAACCGAGATTCTGGCTGTCGAAGGGAAACCTCTCAATATTCGGGTCTGCGCGGTCAGTCCCGGCGCGGTCGATACACAGATGTTACAGGAAGCGGCCCCGCATCTCAAAGCTGGCATGACTCCTGACGATATTGCCGAGATTCTCTTTTTTCTGGCAGACGATTCGGGTCGGATGCTCAGCGGCAGCAACCTTGAAATATTTAGCAACGCCTAGACAAAGCCAGGGGAGAGCCACAAGGCCATTACCCAGACAGGCAGAGCGTACAGATCATTGTACGCTTCCTTACTTGTAGAGGAAACAATCATGGTCTACCTGACACGACGAGCGACCTTCAGTGCCGCCCATCAACTGTGGAGCAAGCAGTTGAGCGATGAAGAAAACTATCGGATTTATGACAAGTGTGCCAATCCCAACGGGCACGGCCACAACTATACATTGGAGGTCACGGTCCGGGGAACAATAGATCCGAAAACAGGGATGGTACTGAACCTGACCAATCTACGTGATGCCATGCATGAGCAGATCATCAAATGGGTCGATCATAAACACTTAAACTTCGATGTGCCCTGGCTTGAAGACGCCATTCCAACCGCTGAGGTGCTGGCGATCAAATTCTGGGAGCGCCTGCAACGCGGTCTGCCGCCGGGCATGCTCTACGAGGTCAAGCTCCACGAGACAGAAAATAATATGGCAATCTATCGGGGGGAATAAATGCGTATCGCTCTGCTTGCGCCTCTTGTTTCGGCGATTTCAGAGCCGTTTCTAGGAGGGGCCCAGGCTATGCTCGCGGACCTTGCCAGGGGTCTTCAGCAGCGTGGTCACGAAGTTACACTGTTTGCTCGCCAGGGATCATCCGTAGCAGACGTTCGCATCGAGGCCATCGATGTGCCTGAGAGTGTCCGGCCCGCGAACTTCTCCAGGCCTGCCGATGCACAGACGCCCGATCCTGGTTTCTTCGATCAGGCGAATCTTTTTCTGGATCTTTGTCTGCGTCTTCAGCAACGGAGCCAGGAGTTTGATCTCTTTCATGCTCACGCCTTCGACTGGCCGATCTTCGCCCTGGGTCCCTTGCTGGGTAAGCCGCTGATCCACACGATTCATCTACCGGCGATCTCGCCCGAGATCAACGCTGGCCTGAAAATTCTGCACGAGCAGGGCCATCGAACAACGCTCGTGACAGTCTCACAAGCCTGCGCACGCACCTACCTTCCCTACACACCGATGGATGCTGTGATCTACAATGGGCTGGATTTTTCCGCGATCCCCTTCACATCCGAAGTGACCTCGGACGCCCCTCTGCTCTTCGCCGGTCGTATCACCCCCGAAAAGGGACTGGAGGCCGCGATCGAGATTGCCGCCCGCTCCGGCAAACGTCTGCTGATCGCTGGCGGCATCTACGATCAACGCTACTTCAAGGACAAAATTGAAGCCAGACTCAGACAATCATCTGACCATACCCAATACCTCGGCCTGCTGGAGCGGCAGCAACTCTGGCAAATCATGAGCCACTCCCTCGGACTGCTTTGTCCGATCGAATGGGACGAGCCATTTGGTCTGACGCAGGTAGAAGCCCTGGCAACCGGTACACCGGTCATTGCCTACCGCCGGGGCGCACTCGATGAAATCATTCAACACGAGCAAACAGGCTTCCTTATACCGCCGGGCGCACGTTTAGAGGCGGCTCTGGCCGTCGAACAGCTCCCACACATCTCTCGGTCAGCCTGCCGAGCTTCGGTTGATCCCCGCTTCTCACTTGAGAAGATGCTGCTAGCCTACGAACAGCTTTACTTCGAAGTCTCCCAGACCAAACACTGAAACGTCGAGTACAAACAAAAAAGGTCGGAGGTTTACATGAAAGACTCCAACCTTTTTTGCTTATTCGGAACGCTATCGGCTATTCCCGGTCAGCCACAATCGATCCTACCCGATCGCCAAGCGTCGGATCTCTGCGACTCAAAATGAAGGCATAGATCAAAGCCACCACCACGATTCCAAGGCTGATCCAGGGGAAGATGTTATATGGTGCTTCCTGGCCCGGCTGCACAAGCGCCC
>DASSXK010000190.1:0-7326 GCA_035703945.1 Ktedonobacteraceae bacterium
CACAGCCCAGCGCCAGAGGTCCTCGCCCACAAATCAACAAGAGCAAGCTCAACCCTGGCAACCACAAACCTGCCAGCCGGCGGGATTTGGCATTTGGCCGAGGCGGCGTCGTAAAAAATCGACAGCTATAAACCAGCAGCCATCCGCTCAACGCCGGAAGCAGGCAGGCAGGTTCAAAGAGATTTATCAACAGTTCGATACGCGTCCTAAGCGTCGAGCTATCCAGCGCAAGCGGCTCCATATGCACACGTAAGGCCCCGACACTATAGCCAAAATGCTGCTGAATCAACAACACCTGCGCCTGGTGCAGAGCAAACTGATGCACTTCAGCCACATCGCCACAAAGAAATTGCAAACAATAAAGCAATGGCAACAAAAAACAGCAAACACCGACCATCCGATGCTGCTGAGCTAGAAAACTTCCACCACGCAACGGACGCCAGTTCATCCAGGCCACCAGCAAGGCATACCCGGCAATCAACAGACACAACAAGCCATAATTTAACCACGCGATATGAAAACCCCAGGCTAGATCCAGTGGAATCTGCCAGGCAGTGTAGACTCTTCCCCAGGGATCACCTGACCAGGGCAAAAAACTGCCCCCCAGCATCACGGAGCCAGCAAGTGCGGGAACAATGCTTTGCAATGGCTGCAAAGCACGACGCTTCAAAAACCAGAGTTGTCCGGCTGCTTGCACAACGCCCTCCCTATATCCTCGTCTCAACTTGTGACACATGCACGATCTGCCCATCATGCAATTGACTCAGACCGATCAGCACAACCTGATCCCCCGGTATCAGACCAGCATCGACAAACAATCTACTCACATCTCGTCCCACGACATGTACCTTTTGAAGTCTGGCTCGCTTATCTCTCACCACAAAAACCAGCATATCGTGATTCGTATTCAAAGCAGCCAGACGCGGCAAAATGAGCGTTCGCTCTTGACTGTGGATATGCGCAAATACACTCATGCCAGGCAAAAGAGCCAGATTCTTATTCTTCACCTCAATCCAGACTTCAAAGGTATCGCTCTGAGGATCGGCGCGGGGAATAATTGTTTTAACGACTCCCGTAAATGTGTTTCCAGGTACGGAGGTTGGATTCACGCTTGCCTGCTGTCCAACAGTTATCTGTCCCAGGTTTGAAAGTGGTACCTCCAGATGGATCAATACACGACTCTCATCCATAATCGTTAGCAGCTTACTATTGGCCGGAACGAGATCGCCAGGATTCACAGCAATATTTGTCACCACCCCCGCGAGAGGAGCAATCAGCGTAGCATTATGCAAAGTTGAAGTGGAAGTATCTTCAACCAGGACATCATATCGCTGTTTTAACGCGTCATAATTCTGTTGTGCGCTACTTATTTGGAAATAAGTGCCACTGAGAGAAGCCGTATCCAGATCAGCTTTCGCAGCCTGGAGAGCGCTATACGCCTGTTTCACCTGATCATTAAGGGCAGTGGGATCAAGCTGAATCAGACCCTGATTATGAGAGACGTGATCCCCAACCTTCACCAGGACCGCCTCCACACGTTCATTGTTTGGATAGGACAGATCAAAGTGCTGCAAAGGAAAGACCGTTCCAGTGCCCCCGATTGGTTGCATGACGCTCTGCGAGCCAACCTGATAGAGCGTGACCGAAGGAGTTGAAGCGCTCACAAAATTCCAGATCGAGAAAGCCAGTGCTCCCAGCACGATTACGGCACATGTGATCCCACTCACCAGCGCACGTCTGTCTTTGAGCAGTCTGGATGGTTCTTTAAATTGTGGGGTCATTTCGGCAACCTGCAACGGCTGCTCGGCCACTGGCTTTACTTCCGGCATCGTAGCCGGAAGTGGAAGCATCAGGGGGGCCTTGATTGAGTCAGACAGTGGAGCAGGCGTCTCTTCCACGCGTTGAAGGCGTTTCAAACCCTGCGTGCCACGTGACTCTGGAGCCTGAGGAAGCGAAGGCTGGCTGTCAGGCACCAGAAAAGGAGGAGTGGGCGTTACTGGATCTTCCGCCGACGGGAGAGAGTCCAGAATCGCCCCGGCCTCCTTAAATTGCTGTCGGCTAAACAAAGGTTTTAACGAGTCTTGCGACCTCGTCCAACTCGTGTCTGACACAGCGGGCGACGAAGGTCTATTCGCAAAGTGAACCAGGCCAGGAATAGGCTCAAACTGGCTGTGTCGTGTCGTTTTTTGCATTACCATCGTAGATAAACCTTTAGCTGCAAAAGAAATGCAGGTGTTTTGCTAATCTATTCTATAAAAAGTTATTCATTTTCCGAAAATCAGCCACGACAACCGAACATCCATTGTCGTCGAGGAGAGCAAAGCTGCCAGGATAAAGCAGGCGTATTATGCTGCCCAGCGTATCCGTCGCGAAAAATAGATTCCGCAACCCAGCACTCCAAACAGCAATTGTTGTATATCTAGCAATAACACCAGGAGTAATGAGAGAGAGACAGGAACATTTATAAGCATAAAAAGGGAAACAAAGGTTATCTCACGTAATCCAAAACCATTAATAGAGATTGGAAGCAATGAAACGCAAGCCACCAATGGCAAAGCGATGCAATAAAAAGGGAGCGGAATCGCAAGATGCAAGGCGTTCGCATAAAAGTAGCAATTGACACAGATTAGCAGCCAGGACAGCATCCCCAGAAGGATCGCGCGGGTAAATGTCCAGCGATAGCGCGTCTGGCGCAAAGCCAGGACAATCCTCCTCAAGGCGATCACGGGTCGTAGCCGAGCCAGGCGAGACTTCAGGGCCAGGAGCAGTGCGATGATCCCCAGCAAACCTGCCAGAAGACACGCAATGATGAGTCCTTCTCCAATCAGGTTCCACAAAACCCCACCGGAGAAATAGCTCCAGGCCAATAAAACGGGTACAACCAACAAGCACAATCCCAGCAATGAAGAGAACTCACCTGCCCGCATCGAGCTGGCAACTCCATACCGATTGCCAACCGAACGTCCAAGATGAAAGGCCTTCACCCGTTGTCCGCTCATCCCAAACGGCATGATGTAGTCGAAGGCCACCCCCACCAATGAAAGACTTACCAGACGCCAAACGCCCAGTCTGATATGCTCTGCCTGTAGCAGATCGCGCCATTGATAGGCACCCACCAGCAAAGCAATCACACCCACACCCAGGCCAGGGAGCAGATACACAAATGAGAGTTGAGTGAGTCCCCGGAGCAGTACAGGCCACGAAACCAGCTTTAAAACCAGCATACACAGCACAATTGTGCAAAGCATACGAACCGACAGAAAAAATGCTCGTTTCTGAACATTTTGATCAAAAGGCCAGTCCTCCTGCTTGTCTTGCGCCCGATTATAACTACTTGCAGGAGGAATCACGACTGGAACCGTTGAACCATCGGGCCTTGCCGAAGCAGTTAAGGCCAGCGCAACGCTCCGACGAAGCATCGGCAAGCGGGCAAACACCTCAGGAGCAGGTGCAGGCGTAATCGGATCGGACGGGGAAGCTGCCCTGCGCTCCCCATCCATTACAGAAACTGTCGGGCCGCTTCCATCTCGCTGGTGAACAGAACCGGTCGTCCTGAAAGCTCCAAAATCACGTAAACGTGTGGGCTTTACGAGCGTGCCGGCCCGACCGAAATTGTTGCTATGTATATTCTTCATCTCACCACCTCCAACAAACCCATCTCAGACAATCAAGCAACACTGATATGTAAATGCCTGTAAGCACTATCCAGTGCCATAAATTCGTTTGCTAATCCTTCATACAATGAGACACAGGGCCGATAGCCTAGAATATGCTCAGCCCGGCTTATATCGGCTAACGATTGCTGCACCTCACCTGATCGACTCTCCGTAAAAACTCGGCTGGTCGGAATCCCGCTAATCTCTTCAAGCAGTTGAATGACACAATTCACCGTCACGCAAGAATTCCCGGCGATATTGAGAATCTCACCAATCGCAGCCTTATTGTTCGCCGCCAGGATGCTGGCCTCCACTGCGTCCGAAATATAGGTAAAATCGCGTCGTTGCAGGCCATCCCCGTAAATTTGAATAGGCCGACCTTTGAGCAAGGCCCGACAGAAACGTGAAATCGCCATATCCGGACGTTGCCGGGGTCCATAGACCGTAAAATAGCGCAGCGAAACCGTGGGAACCCCAAAGACACGATGGTAAAGCGAACAAAGCTGTTCGGCCGCCAACTTGGTCGTACCATAGGGAGTGGTTGGAGCGGGTGCCAGCGATTCAAAAAGTGGCTGCACCGGGAGATTACCATAGACCGCCCCGGCCGAGGCAAAGACAAAGCGCTGCACCTTTCCGGCCTGCAAAACAGCATCCAGCAGGCGCTGAGTTGCTACTACATTGCAATCGACATAGCGTGTAAAGGTTTTTCCCCATCCACCACGTACATTCGCCCTTCCCGCCATATGAAACACCCAATCGCAGCCTTCCAGAAATGGCTCCAGCGGCTCCGTCAACAGGTCAGCGTCATTAAAATGGAAGTTTGCCCAGTCCCTGGGAATCAACAGGTTTTTCTCTTTTACCTGTCGTACATAATCAGTCGTAAAATTATCGATGCCATATACTTCGTGTCCGTCCGCAAGCAGACGTTCTGCCAGATGCGAACCCATAAAGCCGGCGACTCCGGTTATCAGACACCGCATATCTTGCCCCTCCGCAAACCCCAATCAACCTGAGAAGCTCCGGCTAACCGGAAACTCCTTATTGAAGATCGGAAGTCCTCATCACTATCCAACCAGCGGTAAGAATTGAATCACTTGCACACATTGATACTCAAAAGTTAGAGGCTGTATCTGGGTAGAAATATCGAGGACTCCACCGTTACCTGCGGAGCAGCAACCGTAAACAGCGAACGCTTTCCTTAAAGGAAGCCGCTTACCAGGCAGCAATGCCATAGAGGTAGAAAAAAAGGCGCTCGCCTGTACTTTATTATATACAGGCATAATAACAAGCAGATGTATCGATTTTTTCATTGCCACATAACCCCCCTTTCCCCGTATCATCTCTTCTCCAGTGACAACGACTCTTAAAAGAGAGCCTTTGTCGCTGGCGGCATCAACAAATGTATCAAATACATTCCACAATCTACATTATAAAAGTCACACCAAATTTTGATAACCTGAAAACGGCGCTTCAGAGCAGTCATCAAAGGGAGATTCAAAAAACGCACTATTCCCAGAAGGACAAAAGAAAACAGACCTGGAAACGACCCGTCAAAGAGCCAGTTTCCCAGGTCTGCCTGTTTTAAAAGATCAATTATACTTCAATCGCCATCGCAACGGCTCCGCCACCACCGAGGCAGAGAGTTGCCAGGCCACGACCACCACCACGTCGGCGCAGTTCGTAGATCAAAGTAGTTAGTACGCGTGAGCCGCTGGAGCCTATTGGATGACCCAGGGCGACCGCGCCACCATTCACATTGGTACGGGACCAATCCCAATCCAGTTCCTGACCATTTGCCAGGGCCTGGGCGGCAAAAGCCTCGTTGACCTCAATCAGATCAAACTGATTGATCTTCAAGCCGGTCCGTTGCATCAGGCGGTTGACCGCTCGTGTCGGAGCAGCGAAGATATAGCGTGGCTCAATCGCAGCCGAAGCATATCCAACAATCCGAGCCAGCACAGTCAGACCATTGGCCTGGGCAAGCTCCTGATCTACAACGACCGTCGCGGAAGCACCATCGCTCAGTCCCGGAGCATTTCCGGCAGTGACCGTTCCACCTGCCTGGAAAGCGGGTTTCAGCTTTTGCAGCGCTTCAAACGTCGTATCGGAGCGAATCGGCTCGTCGCTATCGACGACAAACGAGCCCTTCTTCTGCTTCACCTCGATCGGCACGATCTCTTCTTTAAAGCGGCCCGCAGCGGTCGCGGCGGTGGCCTTCTGATGACTCTCAAAAGCAAAACGATCCTGAGCCTCGCGGGTGATCTTGAACTTATCCGCAATGATCTCAGCTTCGTTACCCATATGAATATCTTCAAAAGCGCACCACAGACCATCGTGAACGACGCTATCTATGATCTTGCCATCGCCCATACGGTAGCCAGTACGAGCCTTCTCCAGCAGGTAAGGGGCATTGCTCATGCTCTCCATCCCACCAGACACAAAGGCTTGCCCATCGCCAGCTTTAATGGCCTGAGCCGCCAGCATTACCGCTTTTAGTCCTGAGCCACAAACCTTATTCACCGTTACCGCAGGCAGGTCCACCGAAAGGCCGGCAGTCAACGCGGCCTGGCGTGCTGGAGCCTGTCCGACTCCCGCCGAGACCACATTCCCCATAATTACTTCTTCTAACAGATCAGGGTTAATACCGGAACGTTGGACCGCCTCTTTGATTGCAATCGCTCCCAACTGCGGGGCAGTAAAGCTTGAAAGCCCACCTAAAAATTTGCCTGTGGGAGTTCGCGCGGCACCAACGATTACGGGGGTATGCTCTGTCATTTTGAAAATTTCTCCTGTGACTTATCCACGTCATTGTGAATAAATAGCTATGGAACAAGCTAGATTTCTGTCTATATTGTAAGCCTTGAATCAGTTGAGGTCAAATCTCAATCAGGGCATCGCAGTAATGGTGCCCATATGAAAACGAGGGGGAACGCTACGATCCCACATGCTATTTTCAACCTGCGAGGACGACATCAAATCCACCTGTGTATAGAGTGGGTGATAGACCGTGTGAGCGGTAGATCCAGACATCACAGTTGTAGGTTGTAAGGCATTTACGGGCCGATAATCCATATTCAGCAAGAGAATCAGTCCATTATTATTGCGAATCTGGTAGACATCCTCTCCATCAAATTGACGTTTGCCAACATAGACGGACTGCTTCTGCTGAATGGCAGTGCGGAGGCTATTCAGATTAAACTGGGGGCTGCATAAATCCCAGCCATCAATATTCTCCTGGGCCACCTGGTGCATCATGTCTTTTCCAAGCATCGACTGTTGATCGCCAACCAGCACAATGTCCCATTGGCCTGCCTTTGATGTCTCAGCGTGCAGATTCTGCTTTCCTAGATCTTGATAGCAATCCATTAGATAATTGCTGCCAGAACCATTGGCGTGCTCAACGTCATAATGCAAAACATAGCCATTCCACGAAAGATTTGCGGGGAGCGCAAATGCCTCGGCAGGGGATGTTAAATTGTGGAATAGGAAGGTTGCAGCCAGCGCCAGTACTGCGGCAACCACAAGTGCACTGGTCCATGATAAAATCCGTCCCTGTTTACGTGACCGCCCCCGATGTGTCTGCCAATCCAGGGGGAGCGCTCGAACGAGGGGCGCCTGCATGCCCCGTGCCGCAATCGCGGCCTGTACAGCACGATCTACCCGTGTAGAA
>DASSXK010000313.1:0-5769 GCA_035703945.1 Ktedonobacteraceae bacterium
ATGAACAAACTCGACCAGTTGCACGATCAGCGCGGCAGGGTTGTCGGCGTACCAACTGGCTTCACCGACCTGGATCGCCTGACGGGCGGGCTCCAGCGCTCGGATCTAATCATACTAGCAGCCAGGCCTGCGGTCGGGAAAACGTCGCTTGCTTTAAGTCTGGCGCACAACGCTGCCGTCAAATTTAAGAACTCGGTTGCCGTATTCAGCCTTGAGATGAGTAAAGAGCAATTGGTCCAGCGTCTACTTTCAATGGACGCGATGATTGACCAGCAGCGCCTGCGTACGGGTTGGATCGAGGACGAAGAGTGGGAGCGCATCGTCGAGGCAATGGGAACGCTATCTGAAGCGAATATCTGGATTGATGATACTGCTGGCATCTCAACGGTCGAGATGCGAAGTAAAGCCCGCCGCCTGCAAGCCGAACGCGGAGTGGATCTGATCATTGTGGACTACCTTCAGCTTATGCAATCTTCGGCCGGTGGCAAACGAAACGAGAATCGCGTCCAGGAAATTTCTGAGATCAGCCGAAACCTGAAAGGTCTGGCCCGCGAACTCAACGTGCCTGTACTGGCTCTGGCTCAGCTTTCCCGTGCCGTTGAGAGTCGCCAATCCAAAGTCCCTCAACTCTCAGACTTGAGAGAAAGCGGATGCTTGACCGGAGATACACTGGTGTATCTGCCAGATCTTGGCATCTACCGTCCCATCGAGCAACTAATAGGGCAAAAGGGACTACGAGCACTTGCCGTAAACGAGGAGACATGGCGGCTAGAGCCGAGAGACATCACGAACGCCTTTACAACTGGAATCAAGCCCGTTTTCAAAATGACAACGCGCCTGGGCCGTACGATCCGTGCCACCGGCAATCACAAATTCCGAACGATTGATGGCTGGAAGCACCTGGATGAAATGGTGATTAATGAAGATCGCATCGCTGTCCCGAGTGTTTCATTTGGTGCTGAGGAAGCAAAAATGAGCGGAAGCATCGTCGCCAGCGAGCCGCTTACGAAATTAGCGGAAAGTGACGTCTATTGGGATGAGATCATTTCGATAGAACCCGATGGTGAAGAAAAGGTCTATGATATTACAGTAGACCTGCATCACAATTTTGTATCAAACGATATAATCGTCGCCAACAGCATTGAGCAAGACGCCGATATTGTTATGTTTATTTATAGAGACGATGTGTATAATCCTGAGACTGAACGTAAAAATATTGCCGACATCATTGTAGCCAAACACCGCAACGGCCCCGTCGGTGAAGTCAGTCTCTTTTTCCAGGCCAGCCAGACACGTTTCCGTGATCTGGAAATCTCTACACCAGCGGAATAATCAGCGGATGGTTGCTATGACAGCTTTTACAGGTTTCCCTGCGGGAAAAAATCCTTATGTACCAGTGCCTGAGGCCTTTTTTATGGTCCTGCTACCAGAGATTGAAGACGTTGCAGAACTAAAAGTCACGCTTCACCTCTTCTGGTTGCTCGCCCAAAAACAGGGCAACCCGCGCTGCGTCAACGACCAGGAGTTGTTGACCGATGAGACACTGCTGCACAGTCTCAAACGCCGAGGCGATCCGCGACCGGTCGAGGAAAGATTGCGTCAAGGCCTGGAACACGCGATTGCACGAGGCACTATACTTAGAATAAATCTCAAACTTGTACACGATGAAAACAGTCAACCAGAAATTATTAGTTGGTATTTCTTCAATACAGCCCGAAGCCGAAAAGTTGTGTCGGAGTTGCAGGGCGGCGAAATGGTCCCGGTTCGGCTTCTCACAATGGACGATAATCAGATAAAGACCCCTGAGCGGATCGAGCAGCGTAGCGAGGTCGCGGTCAGCTATGGAGGCCGAGCCTCTGCATCAGAATATGAATCAACTCACGCCATGCAGGTTCAGGTTGAACGACCGAACATTTTTATGTTATATGAACAGAATATAGGGTTACTTTCTCCACTTATCGCGGATGAACTGAAGGATGCGGCTGTACAATATCCTCCAGAATGGATCGAGGCAGCATTCCGCGAAGCGGTCCAGCAAAACAAACGGAAGTGGAGTTATATACGTGCTATTCTACGCTCCTGGGAAACGGAAGGCAGACAGTCATGGAACGCTTAAATGAAATTATGGGGCGCTCGATCCATAAACGATCGCAAGGCGCCGACCCACGCTCTAACTTTCAACGTCCGGCCGGGCAGCAGGGTTCACAACGTCCTGCCGCTCCTGGCCAGCGCCGTCCGGTGCTGTCCGAACAGGTCGCTCGCCAGGGACAGCAGCACCCTTCATCCCCAGCCTATCCAGCTCAGGGGCAGAGCCGCCCACCCTATGTGCCTGACCGCCAGCAAAATCATCAGCCCGGTCTGCCTGCTCCTCGCACCAACTATCCAACGAATCGCAATGGAGCACCCGATACGGGGGCGAACCATTACCGGCAGCCAACTCACTATCGCGAAACGCCACAACCATACCAGGCCCCGGCCTCAGGAGACTACTACGAGGTTGATGCCTATTCCGAGAATCCTCCAATGGAGTCCGATGTGCTGGACCAGTGGGAAGAGGAGGATTCGACGATGCGCTACGGCGACTGGGAAGAGGTTGAGGAAGAATCCCCAATCTATTCTCGTACGCCACGCAACGACTATTTTCCAGCGGCGGATGATATTACGGCGACCCGCGAGATCTCGATCATGCCGAGTGCCGAAGCCCGTTCACCCCTGACACGGCTGATGCGCAACCAGATCGCACCACCAATGCAGCCAGCCTCCCCATCGATTCAGAAACAACCAACACCGTTGCGTAATCCACGTCCCTACGGGAATCACAGGGTCACGCAGCCACTCTCGCCGGAAACGCTTTCCGGGTTGGGTCGTGAGAGCATGAGCGATCTACCACCAACGCAGCGTCCTTTGTCTCGTCCACCGCTCTCCGAGCGGGTCGCAGAACGGAACAGGTTTGCATCAGCATCCTCAGCACCAACGGCACCGCCTTCAACAGCGTTAGCACCGATTGCACCTCCGCCCGGCCCTCAAGCAGGCGTCTGCAAACTCTGCAAGGGCGCGGGCTATTTACGGGCAGATGTGCCATATGGACATCCAAACTTTGGAAAACCGATCGCCTGTGAGTGCAAAGAAGCCGAGAAGGCCGAGAAACGTCGTCAGCAACTGCGTCAGATCTCGAATATGCATGCCTTCCGTGAGAAGACCTTCTCAACCTTCAATTCGCGTGTACCTGGCATCCAGGAGGCCTTTACAGCCTCCCAGAGCTATGCCAGCGATCCCGATGGTTGGCTGGTTCTGATCGGTCGCAATGGGTGCGGGAAAACACACCTGGCGGCGGCTATCGCCAACCAACGCCTGGAGAAAGGTTCGCTGGTGCTCTTCACGACCGTCCCTGATCTGCTTGACCATCTGCGAGCAACCTTCGCGCCTAACTCTGAAGTTGTCTATGATCAGCTCTTCTCAAATATGCGCGAGGCCGAACTGCTGGTGCTGGATGATCTGGGTTCAGAACAAAGCTCTTCCTGGGCCAGCGAGAAGCTGTTCCAATTGCTCAACTATCGCTATAATCTGCGCTTCCCGACGGTCATCACAACCAATAATATCCGACTCCAATCGGTCGATGAGCGTATTCGCTCGCGCCTGATGGATGCCAGCATGGTCACAAGCGTCACGCTCGATCGCGCCCAGGATTACCGGCCCCACAGCCCACGCCGCTAACGGCAAGCCTTTCAATCGCAAGGCCACATAAATAGAACAGGGTCCGAAGCATTGGACCCTGTTTTTGCTTCAAAATATCTCTTTGCTCTGCGCTTATGCTTTTCCAGACTCCCGAACACGCAAACTTTCAGGATTGAAAAGCTCCACATTTTCTTGCGTTTGTTGCATCCAGGTGCTATCATGATGATACACATTTCCGCTTTTGCGGGCATCCTCAACAGAACACTTTTTACCGATAGTTTAATAGGTCTTCTGCTTCTCTTCCACTATTTGGAAGGAAGAGATGTAGGATAAATTTCAGATAGAATAAGGAGCAAAGATGGGTGCTATATTCAACCCAAATGATCCTAAATGGGTAAAAGGGACGCGCGAGATTATGGAGCCGAAGGGCGTCCTGGTCCCAACCGTTATCGAGTCAACCCCACGCGGTGAGCGCGGCATGGATATCTATTCACGTCTGCTCAAGGAGCGCATCGTTTTCATCGGTACCCCAATTGATGATCATGTTGCAAACCTGACCGTGGCACAATTGCTGTTCCTCCAGAGCGAGGATGCCACCAAGGATATTAACCTGTACATCAACTCTCCTGGCGGTAGCATCTATGCTGGTATGGCAATCTACGATACGATGCAGTGGCTCAAACCAGACGTTTCAACCGTCTGCGTAGGTATGGCGATGAGCATGGGCGCAGTCTTGCTGGCCGCTGGTGCCAAAGAGAAACGCTTCTGCCTCCCCAACTCAACCGTTCTGATTCACCAGCCACTCGGTGGAGCCGAAGGTCAGGCCGCAGATATCGAGATCACCGCTCGCGAAATCCTGCGCTTGCGCCGCAACCTCTACGAGATCCTGTCGAATCACACCGGTCAGACGCTTGAGCGCATCATGCAGGACTCCGACCGCAACTACTACCTCTCCGCACCTCAGGCGGTAGAGTATGGTCTGGTCGACGAGGTTCTGGGAGCAGGCGACGACGTTCCTTCTTCTAAGTAAATCAAAAAGTAAAAAAGTAAAAAGGTAATCTCAATTTACCTTTTTACTTTTGATTTTCCCTTCAAATTCAAGCTAAAACATGATGTGTTGATCAAACCACTCACGCTACATGTGTCATTGTTTGTAAGATCCAGGCTTTGATGTAGGATGGGAGAAGGCTTTTGCCTATCAGATATTCAAAAACGCTTGCGGGACGTACGGTCCGCTGCATTCTCTTCGACTTTGGCGATACGCTCTGGACACGCGCTGAGCCCGCCGTTTGGAACCGACTAACAGAGACCACCAACCAGCGTGCCTGCACTCTCATTCAAAGCGCATTTCCAGCCAAAGATTTTCCTCAGCAGGATGGCGAACCGCTCAGTAGGCGCTTTCGGACAGACCTGGATAGATATATTCACGCCACTATCCGCCAAAAACCTGGCCTGGAACCGGATGGACCTCAAGCGGTCCTGGATGTCCTGCACCGCTGGGGCCTCAAGGGCGCAGACTACGCGCTTGGAACGGCCATATTTGAAGCGCTACGCGTTCGGATTCCAGAATCGCGGGCACTCTTTCATGATACAAAATCCACGCTGACCGAGCTACAACGTCGGGGATTTATCCTGGGAGTTGTCACCAATCGGCTCTGGGGCGGCCAACCTTTCCTTGAAGATATGTATCAGATTGGCTTCGATGCGTTTTTTGATCTCAGCAATATGTCTATTTCAGCCGACCTGCGTATCCGCAAACCGAATCCCGCTATCTTTATGCACGCCTTAAACAAGCTCAATGTCGCCCCCGAAGAGGCTGTGATGGTCGGAGATTCCTTACGTGCCGACGTTGGAGGCAGCCAGGGACTCAACATCTACTCGATCTGGAAACCCAAACCGGGCAAACGTCAGCGAGAGCTTGCTATGGCTCATTCACCGCTCTATCGTCAGCTTAACCAGGAATACGCCTCAGCTTCGGCATCAACGACCTTAACACAGGATGCTTCTCAAGGCGCTCCCGATGAGTCTGATAAAGAGCCCCTGCCAGGCGATGACGATCTCATTTTAGCCAACAGACCATACGATAAATATGCC